>JBQCGE010000083.1:0-5628 GCA_051955955.1 Verrucomicrobiota bacterium | reverse complement strand
TGCGTCTTCAAGCGCACAATGCACTGATGTTGGCAAACAAATGGCCAACAACAAGCAGGCAATAATGGCTTTCAGGTTCCCCGACACTGCCGGTTACGATAGTTGGGAGCACTAATCTGCGCAAGAGAGCCGTGGCCAGGGAGGATCAAATTGTTAGATTCGAACGCCCGCAGTTTCACCATCCGATGGATTTCGGATTTAATTTATGGCCAGGTCAGCAGGTCCCCGGACTTCTTCCGTTGGGCCATGCCTTGAGATCATCGTCGGTGGGACTCCATGAACCTGCTTGAAGGCTCTTGAAAAGTGCGAGAGTTGTTTGAAACCTAGATCGTAGGCCACGACTTTCACCTGCTCCCCTTCAATAATCCGACTGTAGGCCTGGTTTAGCCGATAAACCCGCAGCCATTCGCTAATCGTCTGACCGAAGTCGCGGGCGAAATGCCGTTGAACCGTGCGGAGTGAGACGTTGCAAAGCCGGGCGATCTGCTGCGGCTTATAGTTCGCTTCGACGGCAAGTTTTTCCCATGTATTTTGTGACATAGCTATCCTTATCTGGTTGCAAGCCTTTGCTGCTTGCGTGCCAATTGCGCGTCGAGTTCGTTACAGTTTTACAAATTCTTATCAAACAGCAACTTGCGGAAATAACACTTTCTGAGGTGGGCATTCTCAGACTCATTTTTCTCACTCAAGAATCAGAATTGAAAAGGCATTTTCAATTATCGCTTCCTGTAAAGTGAGCGTGCAATGTTGTTATTTATTCTTTTAATGCTTTCTGCCACTCCGGAATCCGATCTGCCATTCCAAGTCGTTCCAAATAAGCATGATCTATCCGGCCTATCCGGGTTTCCGAAGGATCAAGGCATTGCGCGATGTGCAGCGCCGTGACTGGCGAGAAGGAGTTTGAGGTGTCGTTATTCGGGCTTTCGTGCAGCTCCACCGTGTTGATAATCGCTTCGGGGATTCCCCAAAGCCCCAGCAGGTACGCTCCAATCTGCGCATGCGTAGCCCCGAATGCATCCCGCTCAACTTCTGCCATCGGTCGATTTTCAGCGCGGGACCGCAGGAAAGCGCTTTCGTACTCCTCATCCGCATTCGCCGCCAGGATCAATTTGCCAATATCATGGAGTAAACCGGCGACAAACGCCTCTTCACAACTGTAGGAAGGAAGGCACTCAAACCGGGCCAGCCGCTCCGCCGCAATCGCAGTCCGCAATGAGTGATTCCAAAGCTGCGTCAATGAAAGACTGCGCAAAGCATTCCCTTCATAAAATTTGAACGCCTGCACTGTCAGCATGATCGCCCGCAGAATTTGAAAGCCGATAATTTGGATGGTCTCAGGGATGCTCGTAATCTTGCGCGAGACGCCGAAAGCTGCCGAATTCACAATCTGCAAGAGTTTGACCGTCAGGCCGGGGTCTTCTTTTACAATCGCAGCAATATCCTCAATCGTGGTTAGCTCGGAATTCAGCGCCTCCATCAGCCGGACGTAACGTTCCGGGGGAGTCGGCAATGCCCCCAGGCCGCTGATAATCCGCTTGATTTTGTCATTGCTCACCAGTTGTTTGAGCTGGCAAATCCGCTTCAACACATTCGTCAGCGTGCGGACATCAAATGGCTTGTGAAAATAGCGGTGCCCAAACATCAGGCACTGGGCCACGGTGAGTTGATCCGCATGCCCGGAAATCACGATCCGCATCGTCTCCGGATGGCCATGCATCACCGAGGTCATGAACTCCGCTCCGCTCATTTGCGGCATCGCAAGGTCCGACACGACAATATCCATGGGCGTTTGCTCCAGCAGTTCCAGCCCCTCCCGCCCGCTGCTCGCAGTGAATATCTCGTATTCCGGGCCCAGAAAAGTTCCCGCAACGGTGTAGAATTCCCGCATCAGCGGTTCATCATCCACGAATAAAATTCTGTGACGCATTAACTAACTACTTATCGGCAGGATCTTGCGCGAATTTACGTTTCTTCTTTTCCTCCAAACTTCCCTTCAACAAAATGCATCCATGTTCGATGCGATTCGTTCCGTCCATTTCGTCGGTATTTGCGGCACTGCCATGGCTTCCGTGGCGGCGGCGATGAAGGATCGCGGTTTTCAGGTGAGCGGTTCGGACCAGAACGTTTATCCTCCCATGTCCACTTTCCTGCTGGAGAAGGGCATCGAACTTTGCTCCGGCTACAACGAATCGAACCTCGATTCAAAACCCGATCTGGTCGTGATCGGAAACGCAATTTCGCGCGGCAATCCGGAAGCCGAAGCGGTTTTGGAAAGGAAACTGCGTTACTGCTCTCTGCCTGAGTTACTGAAGGAGTTCTTCATTCGCGGCAAACGTTCGCTGGTAGTCACGGGCACGCATGGCAAAACGACCACCACCTCGCTCCTGGCGTGGGTATTTGAACACAGCGGGCGCAACCCCAGCTTTTTGATCGGCGGAATCCCATCGAATTTGAAGCAGGGTGCACGATTTACGGATAGCGAGTGGTTTATCGTTGAAGGAGATGAATATGACACCTCCTTTTTCGATAAACGTTCAAAATTCGTCCATTATTTGCCGGAACTGGTTGTCGTCAATAACGTCGAATTTGATCACGCTGATATCTTCGATTCCCTCGCCGCGATCCAGCTTTCCTTCAAGCGCCTGATCAATATCATCCCGCGCAACGGCCTCCTCCTGGCGAATGGGGATGACCCGAACATTGCCCCCTTGCTCAATATTAGCCATTGCCCGATCCAAAAGTTCGGCCTCGGTTCCGCTTGCGACCAACAAGCCCGCGAAGTCGCCTTGAGCGGAAGTTACTCTGAATTCACCCTTGGCCAAACAAGGTTCCGAATCCCGCTCATCGGTGAATTGAACGTTCGTAATGCTCTGGCAGTTGCCGCCGCCGCCCGGCATTGCGGTTTGAGCGACTCGGAAATTCAATCCGCTTTTTCGACCTTCCAGGGAATCAAGCGCCGGATGGAAGTGCGCGGCGTGACTGGCGGCGTTAGCGTCATTGACGATTTTGCGCATCATCCCACCGCCATCCGCGAGACCATGCGCGCCTTGAGAGTCAAATTCCCGGAACGCCGAATCTGGGCCATTTTCGAACCTCGCTCCAATACCACACGCCGCAACATTTTCCAGGATGAGTTGACCGATGCGCTCGCAATGGCCGATGGAATTTTCGTCGCACAGGTCGCTCGCCTGGAACAGCTTGCACCCGAGCAACGACTCAACCCGGAAAAGTTGATTGCAACACTGGCCGAACGGGGCAAGACCGCCTTCTACCTTCCCGGCGCGGATGAGATTGTGCTGCAAATCGCTCAGTTGGCCCGCTCGCCCGATGTCATTTGCGTATTCAGCAACGGCGGCTTTGGCGGAATTCACGACAAACTCCTGAACGCCTTTACCCAACTCCGCGCAACCGAAAGCAGTGCCGCGTGACCCGCGTAAACAATCTCCATTTTCCAGGTTAACCTTTTGCAAACCCGTCCCGATAACTTATTTCCGTGACCAAACCCGATCACTTGACTATGGCGGGCGCAGAGCTAATTTTGATGGCTCTGAACGCGGTCGCGCCAAGAGGCTGAGCTTTTCGTGAATTCCCGGTCAACAGTGGTTACCTTTGTTGCTGTTGTGGCTGGCGCTTTGATTGCGCTGGCGTTGATCATTGCTATCCTGCCGCTGCTCTTTCATGCGGTCGGAATCCTGCTTGGATTAACCCTCTCCGCCGTCCCGATCATCCTCGCCATTTGCGCCCTGGCCAGTTGCATTTGGTCGAATAAGCAGACCAATATTAAATTTCTCTGGATCATCATCATACTCCTCGCGCCGGTCCTCGGCCCTTTGCTCTGGTTCCTCTGGGGCAAGTCCAATACCTGATATGGAAGCTCACTATCCCAAACATTACTGCGGTGTCTTTGGTATTTTTAATCATCCCAAGGCCGCCGAACTGACCTATTTCGGCCTTTACGCCCTGCAACATCGTGGCCAGGAAAGCGCCGGGATTGTGACCTATGACGGGCTCAAGTTTCGTTCCCACCTCGGCATGGGCCTGGTCTCCCAGGTGTTCAAAGGGGACGCGCTCGATAAGTTGACCGGCACAACCGCCGTGGGCCACACCCGTTACTCCACCACCGGTTCCTCGGAACTCAAGAATGCCCAGCCTTTAACCATCGACTGCAAGCGTGGACAAATCGCCATTGCCCACAACGGCAACCTCACCAACGCCGCCCAACTTCGCGATGAGTTGGAGTCCCGCGGCTCCATTTTCCAAACCACCGTCGATAGCGAAATCATTCTGCATTTGATGGCTCAACCGACCCTCAATGGCGAAGAAAACAATCTTGTCTCCACCATTCGTCGGATTGAAGGTGCCTTCTCCCTCGTCATCATGACCGAGCAGGAACTGATCGGCGTCCGCGATCCTCACGGTTTCCGGCCGCTTTCCATCGGCAAGGTCGGTGACGCATGGGTCCTCGCCAGCGAAACTTGCGCCTATGACCACATCCAGGCCGAGTTCGTTCGCGATGTCGAACCGGGTGAAATCGTCATCATCAACACAGACGGCCTTCGCAGCATCAAAGCGTTCCCGGCAGAAACCCGCAGCGCCTTTTGCATTTTCGAATACGTCTATTTCGCCCGGCCGGACAGCCGCATCTCCAATCGCAGCGTCTATAAAGTGCGCGTCGATATGGGCCGCGTCCTCGCCCGTGAATATCCCATTGATGCCGACATCGTTGTCCCCGTGCCGGATAGCGGGAATTGCGCGGCGCTCGGTTATTCTCTCGAATCCGGCATCCCATTCGAGATGGCCTTCGTCCGCAATCACTACGTAGGACGCAGCTTCTTGCAACCGTCGCAACTGATTCGCGACTTTAACGTACGCGTGAAGCTGAACCTCATTGAGGAACTCGTCCGCGGGAAACGCGTCATTATCGTGGATGATTCTATCGTCCGCGGCACCACTTGCAAAACCCGCGTCAACAACCTCAAGGAAGCCGGCGCGAAAGAAGTGCACGTGCTCGTCAGTTGCCCGCCTCACATGCATCCCTGCGTCTATGGAATCGACTTCCCGGATCGCACAAAACTGATGGCGGCCAATCACAGCATCGATGAAATCCGCAACTACCTGAACGCCGATTCGCTCGGATACCTCTCGCAGGAAGGAATGGTCAAGGCGACCAATCATCCCAAGGAATTCTTCTGCATGGCTTGTTACGACGGCAACTACCCGGTCAATTACGATCCCCTCGTCGATAAACACATCATGGAAAATCGCCGCGCCCGTGCCGAAACACTCGGCGAAGCGCTCGAAAAAGAACAACGCCAGGGCAAGCTCCTATAACCGCGTTTGGGGAGGACAGCCGCCCCGGCTGTCCCGTTCGGGCGCCCCGCCCGAACGTTAAAACATAAAGCTCCACCTAAAACTTTCCCGCCACCAACCAACTCGGCACATTCACCTCCGTCACTCCATCATCGCTCAAGATTGACCTTCTCCCGGTTGCCTGTTTATCTTTGGAATCAACGCATCCAAAGGTGGTTATGGAAATCCTATTTACCTGTCCCAACTGCAAGCAACAGCTCGAAGCGGATAGCTCCATGTCCGGTTCGACGATTAATTGCCCGGCCTGCAATCACGAAC
>JBQCGE010000082.1:0-12687 GCA_051955955.1 Verrucomicrobiota bacterium | reverse complement strand
CCGGTGAGCGCGGTCAGCTTCAAGGCTTCCTCGTTTGCGACCGGCAACACACCGGGCATCCCGAGACAGACCGGGCAGACGTTGGTATTCGGTGGCGCGCCGAATTCATTAGCGCAACCGCACCACATCTTGGAATGCGTCTTGAGCTGAACGTGAGTCTCCAGCCCGATTACAGCTTCATATTCCATGGCAAAGCAAAATTCGTGTTGTTACCGTTTGGCACCGCTGCTGGTGAGAGGTGATTTTTCCAAATGCCACTTTGTGCTCTGTTCGTAAGCATGGGCAATTTTCAGAATGGTCGATTCGCCAAACGGTTTGCCGAGCAGTTGCAAACCAATCGGCAACTTCGGAGTGCTGGTAAATCCGCACGGAAGACTAATCCCGCAAATTCCTGCCAGGTTGCACGAAATGGTGAAAATATCGCTCAAATACATCTGGAGCGGGTCATCTGATTTCTCGCCAATCTTAAACGCAGCAGTTGGCGTTGTGGGTGTGACGATTGCATCTACTTTCTCGAAAGCCTTGATGAAATCATTTCGAATCAAGGTCCGAACTTTTTGCGCCTTGAGGTAATAAGCATCGTAGTAACCGCTGCTCAGAACGTAAGTGCCGAGGATGATTCGACGTTTAACTTCAGCCCCGAATCCGGCCCCGCGAGTTTTGGAGTAGAGTTCGATGGGATCAGCGCCCTCGATGCGGGTGCCGTAGCGGATGCCATCAAAGCGGGCTAGGTTCGCGCTGGCTTCAGCGGTGGCGATAATGTAGTAGGTCGCGACCGCGTAATCGGTGTGGGGCAGGCTGACTTCGACCAGTTCCGCCCCGAGTGATTCGAGTTGCTGGATGGCTTTTTGCACGGAGGCGTTTACTTCGGGGTCGAGTCCCCCAACCATATATTCTTTCGCGATTCCGATTTTCAGGCCTTTGATCGGCCCATTGAGCGCGGCGGTATAATCAGGCACTGGCTCTGGAACGCTGGTGCTGTCGAGCGGATCAAGTCCACTGATGGAGCGGAGCAAAAGGGCGGTGTCCGCGACTGTTTTGGTGAACGGGCCAATCTGGTCCAGCGACGAGGCGAAGGCGACGAGGCCGTATCGGGAGACTCGCCCGTAAGTGGGTTTGAAGCCTACACAGCCGCACAGGGCCGCTGGCTGCCGAATGGAGCCGCCGGTATCGGACCCGAGCGTGGCGAGGCATTCATCTGCCGCAACAGCCGCCGCCGAACCACCTGAGGAACCGCCGGGGATCCGGTCGAGATCCCAGGGATTGCGCGTGGTGAAAAAGGCGGAATTTTCGGTCGAGCTGCCCATGGCAAATTCGTCCATGTTCAAGCGTCCGAAAACCACCGCGCCATCCGTCTTCAATTTCTGAACGGTCGTTGCGTCGTAAACGGAGCGGAAGGAGCCGAGAATTTTCGATGAGCAGTTGCATGGCTGGCCCTTGACCGAGAGAACATCCTTCAGCCCAATGGGGATGCCGAGCAGCGGCTGATTTGAATTGCCCGAAGCAAGCGCTTTGTCCGCGGCATCAGCCTGGGCGAGCGCATCTTCCGTATCGTAACTGAGAAAGGCCTTGACCTGCCCATCGACTTTCTGGATTTGGTCCAGACAGGATTGCATCAATTCGCGGGCGGAGAACTCCTTTTTGCGCAATCGTTGCGCGGCTTCCGTGATGGTGAGTTGGTTCAACATGAAGCGACCTGTTACTCGACGATTTTTGGCACCAGGAACAACCCGTTGGCTTTTGAAGGAGCGTTGCTCAAGGCATCCTCGTTGGAGAGGGAAGGGCGCACTTCATCCGGCCGGGTCACGTTGACGAGTGGAATCGCGTGAGCGGTGGGCTCGACATTTTTCACGTCCAGCTCGTTCAACTTATCGATATACCCGAGGATGTGCTGCAACTGGCCGCCGAGCTTTTGCTCCTCGTCGGGGCTCAGCTCGATCCGCGCCAGGTGCGCCACATACTTGATGTCCATTCCAGTTCCGGCCATATCCAGCAACATCGCCAGCCGCGAAGGGCAGGGCAAGTGAGTTTTACTTCGATTTGCGTTTGGCCGCTTTGGCTGAATTCGCGCCGCCTTTTACCGGAATTCTTTTGAATTCCTGCGTTAACTCGGTCAGTGAATCCTCAACCGCGAGACGTTCGAGGCTCGAAGCGCCGACGAAACCGACTGCATCAGTGTGGGTGTTGATGTAAGCGGCATCCTCCGGGGAGGAGATCGGGCCGCCGTGGGAAAGGAAAAAAATATCCTTCCTTACTTTTCGGGCCGCTTCGATGATTGCCTGGGTACGCTCGGCTGCATCTTCAATGGTGCAAACCGCGCCCGTCACTCCAATCGAACCCCCAACGGTTGTGCCAACATGCGCGATGATTGCGTCCGCGCCTGCTTTCGCCATCGCGACCGCTTCCTCGGGCTTGGCCACGTAAACAATCGTGAACAGGTCCATTTTGCGGGCGAGCCCAATCATTTCCACTTCCTTGTCAAAGCTCATGCCGGTTTCTTCAAGCACGGCACGGAAATGGCCATCGACAATGCAATGGGTGGGAAAATTATTCACGCCCGAGAAGCCCATGGCCTTCACCTGCAAGAGCCAGTGCCACATCCGGCGGCGAGGGTCGGTGCCATGAACGCCGCAAATCACCGGAATTTCATCCACCACCGGCAAAACTTCATGCTCGCCGATCTCCATGGCGATGGCGTTCGCATCGCCGTAGGCCATCAACCCGCAGGTTGAGCCACGTCCAGCCATTCGGTAACGGCCTGAATTGTAAATGATAATCAGGTCCGCGCCCCCCTTTTCAATGAATTTGGCGCTGATGCCGGTTCCTGCCCCGGCGGCAATGATCGGCTCGCCGCGTTTTAACGTGGCGCGGAGGCGTTCAACAACTTCTTTGCGTGTGTAGGGATTTCCTCTCCCGGTCCATGGATTAGGCATAACTTCTCAAAAAAGAGCCGGGATTGTGCGGAATGCAACCGCGAATTGCAATAGGAACTGTATTGGGTGGGCGAATTGGGTTTTAGCCGCTGAATCAAGAAAGCCTCCGCGATCGCTTTTTATGGCTAAATCCAGCGTTCTTCGGTTCTTTTTTTCTCCTTCAGGCATTCGCGTGATTCAACGTTTAGTGAGGTTTGAAGACGCCATCCAAGCTTTGGATTAACTCGAGAATGAGCAAGGATTATAGGCGACCATCATAAACCGATCCGGTAAAAGCGTTGAGAATAGCGGGAGTAGAGTTTGGACTCCTTCAGTCCCGAATTAATTTCCGCTCGCGTTTGGAAATGAAGTGGCTTTTGTCGAGATAGGAACGGAAGGGCCAATCGGCGGCCTGGGTCAGGCCGATTCGGGTGGTGGTGACTTTGGGACTTCGAGAGCGGCGGAAGCTTTTGAGCTGTGGATTTTCGGCAATGAAGATGGTTGATTCCGTGGAGCAGAGGTCAACCCCGTCATGGGAGCGGTCGATTTTCATTGCGACGCAGAGTTTGCCTGGACCGCTGGTCAGGTCGCGAATTTTTTCGACGGGGCGGTTTTGTTGCATCCATTCGATGCCCCAACGGGCTTCGACCGCGCGGATCAGGACAGCTTCCGCTTCATCAATGGGTCGGCAAACAGTGTTGAAGCAGAAGTAGAAGCCGTAAATCAGGTAAACATAAGCATGCCCCGGTTCGTTCCACATGACGCGATTCCTGGCGGTGCGACCGACGTAGGCATGGCAGGCAGGATCACCTTTCACGTAGGCTTCAGTTTCGACGATTTCGCCACCGCAAAACCCATCAGGAGTTTTGCGAATGAGGAAGTGGCCGAGGAGTTTGGGAGCGACGACTTTGGCGCTGGGTTCGTAAAATGAGCGGTGGAGCGGTTTGAATGTTTCGACATTCAGTTGTTCGGGGATCGTTTCCATCGAGCTAATTGGGGATCGTTTATTTTTGGGGTGCGCGCAAATAAAAATCCACGCGAGTGAACTCTGAGAAGGTTGTGAAAAGCTCAACCATTCGCTTCAACCGGTTTGTCTTTTCTGCTCTACGACGGTGAGTTACAATTGATTTTGTGAACGTAGAACTCGCATATGGACAGAGCCACCTGCCGGTAGATTTGCCGGACGAAATAACGACCGTTATTCAACCTTCGCATAACCCAGGGTTGCCAGATGAAAAAGGTGCAGTTCTGCGAGCACTTGAGGCACCGATCTCAGCGCGCCCTTTGCGGGAGTGGATCAAACCAAAGGATAAAATTTGCATTGCGTTCACCGATTTAACCCGCGCCACCCCGAATGAGCGGATTATTCCGTGGCTGTTGGAGCACCTCGCCGACATTCCGCGGGAGCAGATCACGCTGCTCAATCAGCTTGGAACTCACCGCCCAAATACCCAGGCGGAATTGGAAAAGCTGCTGACACCCGAGGTGGTTCGAAATTATCGCGTGATCAATCATGAGCCCGAGAACCACGCGGTGATGAAGCAGTTTGGAACGACTCACGACGGAACGCCGGCATTGATTCATCGGGAGTTGGCAGATGCGGATGTCCGGATCATCACCGGATTTATTGAGCCTCATTTTTTTGCCGGCTTCAGTGGCGGGCCCAAGGGGATCATGCCGGGTTGTGCGGCGCTGGAAACGGTGATGAGCAACCATGACGCGCGAAACATTGGAGACCCGAAATCCGCATTTGGGATTACCATTGGCAACCCGATCTGGGAAGAAATTCGGGAAATTGCACTCCGCGTTGGCGAGAGCTTTCTGCTGAACGTGACGTTAAATGAACGGAAGGATATCACCGGTGTGTTTGCGGGTGATTTGATCGAGGCGCACCGGCAAGGTTATGAATTTGTGCGACGGTCGGCGATGCAGAAGGTGAAAGCGCCTTTTGAAGTGGTGGTCACGACCAATAGTGGTTATCCGCTCGATTTGAATTTATATCAGGGCGTAAAGGGGATGAGCGCCGCCGCGCGAATCGTGCAGGAGAACGGAACTATTATTCTCGCTTGCGAATGCCGCGAGGGTGTCCCTTCAGGAAGCCCGCTCGACAAAATTTTGCGGGAGGCGAGTTCGCCCGAGGAAATGCTGACGCGATTGACGACCGCCGGGTTTGTCCGGCCAGAGCAGTGGCAGGCTCAAATTCAAGCACTGATTCAGCGCCGGGCGAAAGTGCTGATCCACAGTTCGCTGCCGGACGAAGTCATTCGGGCAGCCCACCTGGAACCCTGCCATGATATTGGAGCGAAAGTTCGCGAATTGTTGCAGGGCTATGGGCCTGGCGCCCGGGTTGCGGTCTTGCCTCAAGGCCCATTAACAATTCCGTACCTGGCCTAAGGGCATTATCGACTCATGATTCTGCCGATCAACCAACCGGAGAGGACAGCAACGCCGAGTGCCTTCCAGGGACTGTTGCGAGTGAAAGTATCGACGGATGAATACGCTTGTTTCGAGCGGTCTTGGATGGTTGATTTCCATTCGTTCAAACGATTTTTGCCCTGCTCAACCTTGGCTTCCACCTGGGCTGAGAGGGATTCAAGTTGAGTTCCGAGTTGATCGTTGATCCTGCCTTGTTGTACGTCAGTGTCGGTCATAAATTTACTCCTGAATTCAACAGTAAGCCGGTGCGGCGCAACCTCCATGCGGCAGAGACCCGAAACGGGAATCGGCATTCGGCTTAAAACAGTATTTTACAAGCGAGGCCGCATGGCGTTAAGTCTCGCAGTCTTTTATGCCGAAACGGACAGATATTCACAGCATCCTGATCATTGGGGCCGGACCGATCATCATCGGCCAGGCGTGTGAGTTCGATTATTCAGGGACGCAAGCGTGCAAGGCGCTGCGCGAGGAAAATTATCGAGTCATTCTCGTCAACTCGAACCCTGCGACGATCATGACCGACCCGGAATTTGCCGACCGTACCTACATTGAACCGGTCACGCCGGAGTGCGTCGAAAAAATCATCGCGCGCGAGGTCGAGGAGATGAAGCGAATGGGCGTGAAGGGAAAGCTGGCGCTGCTGCCAACCTTGGGCGGGCAAACCGCTCTGAACACGGCAATGGCTTTGTTCCGCAATGGGGTGCTGGAAAAGTACGGGGTGGAAATGATCGGCGCGAATGCTGACGCGATTGAGCGCGGCGAGGACCGCCGGATTTTCAAGGAGTTAATGTTGAAGATCGGCCTCGATGTGCCCATCAGCGGTGTCGCCCATAACATTGAGGAGGCACGGGCAGTTGCGGAAAAAATTGGCCGTTATCCGCTGATTATTCGTCCTGCATTTACGCTCGGAGGGACTGGCGGTGGTATTGCCTATAACCGCGAGGAGTTTGAGGTGATTGCGAAGCGCGGTTGTGAGCTTTCGCCTGTGTCCGAGGTGCTAATCGAGGAATCGCTGCTCGGATGGAAGGAGTACGAAATGGAAGTGATGCGCGATCGGAAGGACAATTGCGTGATCATTTGCTCTATTGAAAATTTTGATCCCATGGGTGTTCACACAGGCGACTCCATCACCGTGGCACCGATCCAGACTCTGACGGACAAGGAATACCAGATCATGCGGGACGCGTCCTTTGCGGTGATTCGCGAGATTGGGGTCGAGACCGGTGGGTCGAACATTCAATTCGCGGTGAACCCGGACAACGGGCGCATGGTGATTATTGAAATGAATCCTCGCGTTTCACGTAGCTCCGCGCTTGCTTCCAAGGCCACTGGATTCCCGATTGCGAAAATCGCGGCGAAACTGGCCGTGGGATATTTGTTGGACGAGATTCGGAACGACATCACACGCGAAACTCCTGCGAGCTTTGAGCCGACGATCGATTATGTGGTGGTCAAAATTCCACGTTTTGCCTTCGAGAAATTCCCTCAGGCCGATCCAACTCTGAACACGCAAATGAAGTCCGTCGGGGAAGCGATGGCAATCGGGCGTACATTCAAGGAATCACTCCAGAAATGTCTGCGTTCGCTGGAGATTGGACGCTACGGGCTCGGCGGTGATGGCAAAGCCTGGCGTATTGGGAATGAGGTTTACGGCGACCGCGATGTGCTTCCCGCTGACTTGATCACTCGTAAATTGACGGTGCCTAATGCCGAGCGGATTTTCTTCATCCGCCATGCAATGCGAGCGGGATTCAGCGTTGAGCAAATTTTTAACCTGACCAAAATTGATCGATGGTTCCTGACCCAATTGAAGGAAATCGTCGATTGCGAGGAAGAACTCGCCGCCAGCCGGAAATAATTATTACGTCGGGGTGTTCGCTGCAATTAAGCCATTCGCAGCCACAATTTACAGCACCATGCGGGCAAAGCTGGACACGTTTGGATCATTGGACGTGGCGAGAGCAGCGAACGTTTGAATGGCGAGTTCGTTGCCTGTTTCGGCGGCGGGTTGCAGGCCGGTCGCGGCAAGATACCACAGTGGAGTTTTGGTTGGATCAATCGCAACCGAAATGAGAGCTGCGATTGCTTCCTCCACGCCTGCCTGGGCCGGTTCAATCAAAGCACCTACCGCACTCGAATTGAGGATTCCATATTGCTCCGGATTTAAAAGTAGTTCGAGAGCCATTCCATTTCCGAGAGCGGCCGCATGGCCAAGTGCATCCGTCGCTATCCCTGCGAGATAAGATTTGCGAGTGGCGCGCCAGAGCAGCCCGAGTGCATCTTCATTCCCGTTTCCCGCCTCTTCGCTGACATTGCGAAATGCGGCTCGGAGCTGGGCAAGGCCTGAGTTCACAGCGTCACCATTTGAACTTTGCTCCAGTAACCGGGATGTGAGAGAGTCGAGCCTGTCGAGTGCAGTGGAATCTCCTGTCAATGCAGCGATGAGCAAATCCTCTTGAGATTGGTCGCGAGCAGGCTGCACATCAGTTTTGCGGAGCGGAGAGGGGATTTTCAGTCGCGAAATGCGTGGTGTGTTTTGGCCCATGAGTCGGGCATCCATGGGCGCGTATTGTTCAAAAAAACCAAGGCGGCGGGATTTGCTTTTGCTTTGTACATTCTGAACCTCCATCCGGAGGAGGGACAGATCGCGTTCGAGCCGTGCAATCTGTCGACGTTGGAAAATTGTGCTGCCGGCGAGAAAAAAGAGGATGACCAAACCGAGCAAGAGTTTCCAATCCACGTGACCGCGTTCGTGGTCGTTTGGCATGAATCTATCCAACCTGAACCCAGGAGATTTGTCCATAGTGAAGTGCCCGGTGGAAAATGCGGGTGATTTGAATGAGTTGCATTGGACATTTTTTCCGCTAATACTTGCCGCCGAAGACCACGTATGACCAGGACCAAAAGCATATTTGCACTCGGCGCGGCTCTATTTCTTCTCAGCACGCCAGCGGCAATTCACGGTGTTGAAACGGCTTTGGACAGATATATTGCCAGGCCAGATCCGCATTATGAATATCACCTGGTGCGCAAAGAGGAAGGGAATGGTTTTACCGCGAATGTACTGGAGATGACTTCCCAGCAATGGCTCACGACCAATGAGGTGAACCGCGCCCTGTGGAAACATTGGGTCACGATCATCGTGCCGGAAGGGGCTAAAGGCGGAACTGGGCTGTTGTTCATCACAGGAGGATCGAATGAACGTCCCGCGCCGGACAAAGTAGACCAAAACATGGCGAAGATCGCGCTTGCGACAAAGCAGGTCGTTACTGAATTGAAGATGGTTCCGAACCAGCCGCTGGTATTCAAAGGCGAAACCAAGGGGAGAACGGAAGATTCTTTGATCGCTTACACCTGGGACAAGTATTTGCGCACGGGCGATGAGAAATGGCCAGCGCGTCTGCCCATGACCAAGAGCGCAGTGCGAGCAATGGATACCGTTACAGATTTCTGCGCCAAGTCGGAGAACGGGGCATTGAAGGTCGACCGTTTCGTGGTTGCGGGTGCTTCCAAAAGAGGTTGGACGACCTGGACAACGGGAGCGGTGGACAAACGAGTTGTTGGGATTGTGCCGATAGTAATCGATATGCTGAATGTGGTGCCATCATTTAAACATCACTTTGCAGCTTATGGGTTTTGGGCTCCGGCCGTACACGATTATGAAGTTACGGGGATCATGGATTGGCAGGACACCCCGGAGTACGCGGCGTTAATGAAGACGGTAGAGCCTTACTCCTATCGGGAGCGGTTAACCATGCCAAAATTCATGATCAATGCGGCAGGGGATCAATTTTTTCTGCCTGACTCATCGCGGTTTTATTGGGACGACCTGAAAGGGCCAAAATGGATTCGCTACGTGCCGAATGCGGATCATTCATTGAAGAATAGTGATGCACTTCTCAGTTTGCTCTCCTTTTACGACGCGGTTGCAAATGGCAAGGCCCTGCCTAAATACGACTGGAGCTTGCCCGAGCCAGGAGTGATTCGGGTCCATACTTCAAGTAAACCGTCCAAAGTAAAACTTTGGCAGGCGAACAATCCCAACGCGCGCGATTTTCGTCTTGAATCGATTGGGCCTGCTTATCGGGACTCAGACGTTCCCAGCAGCGGCGGTGGCGTTTACGAGGTGCGCCTGGAAAAACCGGCAAAAGGCTGGACTGCGGCATTTATTGAGCTGACTTACGACAGCCAACCCGCACCGTTTAAGTTCACCAGCGGTGTGACGGTAATTCCAGACACCTTGCCATTTGAGAGCAAGTTTGTTCCGAACCCGGATCGAAGAACCGCCTCGAAGTGAGCGGCCTTTACAGATGGGAGACTTTGCCGGCCTGACGGGTGGGGCCGGTTTTTGGTTGATTCTGATCATCAACCAATTCGACGCCTTGAGCGCGCAGAGCGGCTTTATAAATGCCTTCGGCAAGGTCCGAAGCTATCGCCGCACCTGTATTTGCGCCAACGCTGGAGGAAACGAACTCCACTAGCGTTTTGCCATTTCCAGGTGATACACAAGTCAGGAAATGGGTTTCACGCATGACCTGACACACTTTTTCCGGGGAAACCTGCCCCGATTTTTCGTGCAGAATATAGTGCCTAAGGATGGCCTCCTTTTCGGCTGGACTAAACTGCTTCCACTGCAATCTCATATACTTTCTCCTTCTTTACTAATATACGCCTGAGGATGTCTCGTGGGAAGATGTAAGCCGAAAGAATCTTTTCCTGATGCCAAAATGGTGAAAGTGCCTGATAGCTACAGTTTTGGAGTCTTTTGCCGATGGGAGATAAGGAATGTTCCTGAAAAAAATAGTAGCAACCGGGCAGTGGAGAGATGCCGCAACCAGACTGAGAACGTGTTGTTAATAATGGGTGAGTAAAATTCTAAAATAAACTCTGGTGTATGAGTTCTTTTTTGCGAAGCTGAACCACTAAAAATGACGGTTGACCCAGCCAAACGCAGGCGCTCGACGGAGCCTGGCGTCCCCAGCGCATCCAAACGCGGGGAAGACGCATGGGATATCTACCGTTTACTTGTCGAAAACAGCTACGACCTCGTCGCTGAACTGGATCCGACTGGGGCATTTGCATACGTAAACCCGAGCTATTCTTCCGCGCTTGGATATGGACAGAACGAGCTTGTGGAGCAGGACGTTTTCACTTTCATCCATCCTCAAGACCAGGAGAAGGCCAAGCGGGAATTCAAGCAACAAGATGGGACAACCATCCTGCGGTTGAAACATGCGAGCGGGGCGTGGAAGTGGTTTGATTGCTCATTCCGCCAGTTCAGCACTCACGAAGGTCCGCGAACGGTTTTGATTTCTCGGGATATTAGCGCGCGCAAAGAGGCGGAAATAAAGTTCGAAATCCTTGCCTCTCTCGGCAGCAAACTGAGCAGTGCCAAGACCCAGGTGGAAGCTGCGAGGGTAATCGCGGAAGGAGCGCACGTGCTTTGTGGGTGGGATGCATTGTCCCTGGATTTGTACGATGCACAGGCTGACCTGATCCACCCGGTTCTGATGGTCGATGAGCTGGACGGAAAACGGACAGAGATTATTCCTGAATACGAAACACGAGCACCGAGCCCTTTTGTGCGGACAGCTCTGGCGACGGGCCCGCAGAGAATTTTGCGAAAGGGGAATGATTTTGAATCGGGGTTAAGACCGTTTGGCGACAAGGCAAGGGCATCTGCTTCGCTCTTATTTGGTCCCATAGTGGATGAGGGGCAGCCGTTGGGAGTCGTTTCCATTCAAAGCTATCGGATCAATGCCTATTCCCGAAGTGATTTAAAGTTGCTGCAGGTGCTGGCTGGGCACTGTTCCGGAACGCTGGCGCGCATTCGAGCGGTGGATCAATTGCGTGAGTCGCAGGCGCGGTTTGAGGCGTTCATGGAAAACACCCCGGCTGCTGCGTGGATCAAGGATGATTCCGGTCGGTATATTTATGCAAATCACTCCATCCAGGAGCTAATGCAGAAGCCCCCTGGCGAGGTGCTGGCGAAAACAGATAACGAAATTATTCCTGCGGAAATTGCTAAACAATTTCGAGAGGAGGATGCCGAGGTGCGCAAAAGCGGCAAACCAATCCGATTGGAGCAAACTTTGCGTTCGGATCCGTCGCATCGGTGGTTTGTTTGCAAATTTCCGTTCATTTCCCCTCGGGGAACCGCTTTTGTGGGCGGCCTTGCTTTCGATATTACGGAACAGGTGGCAATGCGGAAATCGCTGGTGGCGAGCGAGGAAAAATTTCAAACATTGTTTGATGCCTCGCCGGTTGCTATCGCTTTGTTGCGCGATGGAAAGGTGGAGTATGCGAACCCGAGCTATCGCCGGATGTTCAACCTGGCCTCCGGAACCACCTTGAACGGGCGCAAGTTCCTGGATGACATTGACGAGGACTGCCGGGGAGATTTGCGGGATTATTTGCACCAGAGCCATGCGGTTGTCTCGTAATTGCCGCCCACTGAAGTGAAAGCGACCCGAAGTGGGGGAACTGAGTTTCCATGCATTATCCAGATTGCGCCCGTGGAGGTGAAGGAAGGAAAATCGCACCTTGTTTTCCTGGTCGATATTTCAGACAAGCGGGCATTGGAGGCTCAACTTTTCCAGGCTCAAAAGATGGAATCGATTGGGCGGCTTGCAGGGGGCATTGCGCATGATTTCGCCAACCTCCTGACCATCATTCAGGGGCATGCGACCCGGTTAGAGCGCGGATCGCAAAATCCAGGTTCAAGCCTCGACAGCATCATCCGGGCGTCGCAAAAGGCAACGGAATTGACAAGGCACCTTTTGGCATTCAGCCGCAAGCAGACGCTGCAAATCGTCGAGACAGATTTAAACACAATTGTTTGCGAGCTTGGGCGATTGTTGGACCGCGTAATTGGCGAGGATATTACCCTGCGGGTGCATACGGAACCGCTCCTTCCGCCCGTAGCCGCTGATCGAACTTTGCTGGAGCAGTTGATTACCAACCTCGCTGTGCGTGCGCGCGATGCGATGCATAAAGGAGGCCGATTAACGATTTCCACTCTGTTTGTTCCTGCCGGAAACTCGAGGAAATTCACGAAAGGGTTTTCGAATGGGGCAATTTGTTTGCGGATTGAAGATACCGGGCGACTGATTCCGAAGGAAGATTTGCCACAAATTTTTGAGCCGTTTTACAAGAGCAGCATAGGCACGGAAGCTTCGCTGCGACTCGCTACCGTCTATGGAATAATCAAGCAGCACAATGGCAATATCGACGTGCAAAGCGTGACGGGGCAGGGGACCCGGTTTGATATCTATTTGCCTGCGCTCGCGAGCCGCCCGGATCAGCAGGCCCAACTCGAATTAAAACGGAAACCTGCCGG
>JBQCGE010000081.1:0-3962 GCA_051955955.1 Verrucomicrobiota bacterium | reverse complement strand
AGCATGTAACGGACATCATCGCCGGTCCGGATATCCAGACACTTGTGCCAGGAGCAACTCCTCTCTTCCCACAGGCACGAACTCTTGCGCGGTTAGCCCAATCATATTCACCCACTCCTGCCGAAAAGCTCACACCAATCTACCTGCGCGAGGTAAGTTTCGTAAAAGCACCACCCGCACGAAAGTTCACGGGAGAAAGTGCTTGATCACCCGGGTCAGGTTAATGATTTGGGCTTTGGAATGTTCCGCTGAAAACGCGAACCGAAAATAACCTTCCTGGGGCCCACCTGGATATTGAATGAATGGAGGATAGATCCCCTCAGCCAAAAGCTCCTTCCTCAAATGGCCCGCCTCCTCCCTTGATCCGGGATGAAAAGCAAAAATTGGTCCCCTTATTCTTGGGGCGCTTTTGCCAACTAAATCACAGAAAAGGCTAATATTCGCGAACAACCTCCTCCTCCGTTTGGGGTTGGCCAGCTTCAATGCTCGCAACATCCCCACGGCGATCATCGGCGGAATTGGGGTATTTCCACTTGCGATCCGACTCCTGGCGAAAATGTTTTCAGCTAATTTTCCGCTGCACAAAACTGCTCCGCCGTAACAACCAAAACCTTTGCTGAATGTCACGGTTTGAATCACCTTCGTCCGGCTGATTCCTGAAAGCTCTACCGAGCCCCCGCCCCGCTCGCCAAGCACGCCACCCGCATGAGAGTCGTCCACCCAGATCCAGACTTTCGGCCCGAGCAAACGACGATATTTTTTGAGCGGCGCGATCTCACCGCTATGCGCAAACATGCCATCTGTTATCAGGACGGTTTGTTCATTTCGAACTTCGTCGTTTATCCGCGTTTGCAGATCTGTTGAATCCAGGTGCTTAAAGCGGATCACCTTCGCGCCGAGCAACGTAAGTGCATCCTGCAAGCTGGCATGGGAGCGCTCATCAATTATGGCCGTTTTGAAAGTGCCGGTTGTCGCCTGCGCAACGGTGAGGTTCGTGAGATATCCATTGGAAACCAGCACTGCTTTTTTTGCGCCAAAATATCGGGCGATCTGAATTTCCGTTATTCCATAAATAAGCCTGTTCCCAGTGGTTTTGCGGGATGCTGCCGCGTTGATCCCATATTCACCTGCTCCTTTTTGAATCGCATGAACCAACTCCGGCTCATGACTTAGCCCCAGGTAATCACACCCAGCGAAATAGCTAAACCTTTTACCTCGCCAGCGCACCTGGGTGGCGGTGATTGGTTCAATTGCTTCCGGCAACACGGGGTGATTATGCCCGTTTGATATTACTTTGCGAGATTTGGTGAAAACAGATCCTGGAATGATCTCATTCACGGTATTTCAGGGTTTATGTTGTTCAGGCCATTTTTTTCTTTTTTGCGAACGAATTATTCGCGAAGTTCTGCGCATGCAGCAAATCCAACTCAAGAACAGTGAGTTAAAATGCAGCCGGCTTGCTTACGGCTGCTGGCGCATCATCGCCGGCGGAAAAGCCGTTGAGGTTACCCCGGAACGCGAGCAAGTGGCACGGAAATCCATTCTGGCCGCCATTGATTTGGGTTACACGCTGTTCGACCATGCGGACATATATAGCGATGGATTAGGCGAATGGGTTTTCGGCAGGCTGCTCAAATCAAATCCTTCATTGAGGGATAAAATCCTGATTGCATCCAAATGCGGCATTCGAAAAGCGGGCGATCCAAATCCCGCAGCGCCGTATCGCTACGACTTCAGCGCCTCGCATATTATCCAATCGTGCGAAGCTTCGCTGAAGCGTTTGCAGACAGATCGGATCGACATTTACCAATTGCATCGCCCTGATTACCTCGTGGATCCCGAGGAAGTAGCGCAGGCATTTTCCAAACTTAAGCAACAGGGAAAAGTCCGGGAGTTTGGCTTGAGCAATGCCAGCGCTGCTTATTTTTATTTACTCCAGAAGTCCTGCCCGTTTCGTCTCATCGTAAACCAGATTGAGATCAGCCTGATGAAACTCGATTTCTTCCGGAACGGCACGATGGAACATAGCATGCTCGAAAAAGTGACTCCCCTTGCCTGGAGCCCGCTCGCCGCCGGTCGGCTTTGTTTTCCTGGGGCCATTGATCTGAATGAGACCGGACATGCACGCAAGATTCAATTGCGCGAAGCCATTGATGGCATCGCTCGAGACCGAAATTCGAGCCGCGGAGTCATTGCCCTTGCTTGGCTTTTGAAACATCCTGCGGGAATCATTCCGATTATCGGCAGCACCGACCCAGCGAACATTAAGGAACTCACAAAGGCCGTCGAACTCGATTTAACTCGCGAAGAATGGTACACTCTCATGGAAGCAGCGCACGGTGAACGGCTGCCTTGATTTGATGAAAACGCCTGCACAACTGGGCTATAGGATGCCCGCGGAATGGGAACCTCACGCCGCCACGTGGCTGACCTGGCCACGACCGGAAGGAATCAGTTTCCCCGATAAATACGACACCGTTCCTCCGGTTTACGCGGAATTGATTACCGAGCTTTCCAAAGTGGAACAGGTTCACATCAACGTCTGGAACGAAGAAAAGGAAATTTGGGTCAGGGAATTGCTTCGCCTGAACGGCACCCCACTGGAGAATGTTCATTTCCATCATTTCCCTGCGTATGAACCATGGTGCCGCGATCACGGCCCCATCTTCATTCTGCGTGAGTTGAATGGAGTCCGCGAGCGGGCAGTGGTCGATTGGGGTTACAATGCATGGGGCGGAAAATATCCGCCTTATGATTTGGACGATCAAATCCCGATTCACGTGGCGCAACTGAGAAATTTGCCGCTCTTTTCACCGGGAATTGTAATGGAAGGTGGTTCCATAGATGTGAATGGTGCCGGAACATTACTCACGACCAGGGCCTGCCTGCTTAATCCCAACCGAAACCCCCTTCTAACGCAGGCACAGATCGAGCAATATTTGAAAAATTACCTGGGCGTGCATCAAATTCTCTGGCTGGGAGAAGGAATCGTGGGAGACGATACGGACGGACATATCGACGATATCAGCAGATTCGTGAATGAAGATACAATCGTGACAGTTGTGGAACCCGATCCAACCGACCCAAACCATGAAATCCTGCAGGAAAATCTAAAGCTCCTTCGCACATTCAAAACTCCGAACGGCAATCCTTTTCGCATTGTTGAAATTCCAATGCCAGAAGCTGTTAATTACGAGGATCAGCGGTTGCCCGCGAGCTATGCGAATTTTTATATAGCAAATGGCATCGTCCTCGTCCCCACTTACCGTTCAAAAAATGAAAAGGTTGCCCTGGATTTGCTTCAATCCGTATTCCCCAAACACAAGGTTAAGGGCGTTGATTCAACCGAACTCATTTGGGGCCTTGGCTCTTTCCACTGCATCACCCAGCAGGAACCTGCTGCGTGAACAGTGCGCAATCAGTTCGTTTGTTTTTGGCCCTGGTTTGCCCGAAAGAATGGCGCAACCCCTACGACGAACTGATTGGCCGATTGAGCGGACAGGTCGATTCACGAAATGTGAAATTCGTCCCGTTCGATAATGCGCATCTCACGCTTCGATTCTTTGGGTCGGTGCAGAGGCAAACGGTGGAAAAAGTAATTGAAACCGTTGACACTGTAACCACGAAATCTCCTCCGTTCACTCTGCACGTGGAGGATATCGGGGCATTTCCCAATTTGCGAAAACTTCGCGTGCTATGGATCGGTTTAAATCAATCAACGGTTTTGCAACGTTTATACAGTTCCATCATAAGAGAAACGGCTCAGATTGGAAAACCTCCCGAAAATCGCGAATTCCAACCTCACCTTACTCTTGCCAGAATTAAGCAGCCTGATCGAAACAGCATTGCCGCGATAAGTGAGTTCCTAAAAAGCAAACCGGTCGGTTTTACGCCCTGGGAGGTGAAAAGCATTAAGCTGATGGAAAGCAACCTGACTCCCAACGGAGCGATTTATAGCAACT
>JBQCGE010000080.1:0-13067 GCA_051955955.1 Verrucomicrobiota bacterium | reverse complement strand
CCTTCCTCCAAACCCTTCCATGCCGCAACCAACCCGAGCGCCGTCACGCCATTTTGCTTCACCTCATCCGCGGCGGTTAACACCGGAGGCAAATCGACCAGGCCGTAGCGGGGTGATTCGGTCTGGTAACTGGCGCTCTGGGAACAAAACTTGCAGTTTTCAGAGCAGCCCCCTGCCTTCACGTTTACGATCGAGCAGAGGTGGATCTTATTGCCTTTGAAATGTTCCCGAATCCGGTTGGCCCAGGATAGGAGCGTAAAAATATCGGCACTGTTTTCGAGGTGAAACAACCAAAGCGCTTCGTCGCGCGAGACTTTTTCACCAGCTAAAACTTTTTCCCCCAGGGCGGCAATCCGGGCTGGGGTCGAAAGTGCGTCAATCATTTCAGTGCGCATGGTTGACAGAGTAAGCTCCGTCCAATTTTTCGCAAGCTTCCGTCGTTGCGATTTCCATGCTGACATCCTGCCCGTTTCAGGGCAGGCGGAAGCCGGAATGAAAGGCTCAATTGTGTAAGGGGCCCTTTATTCCGGCTTCCGGCGCGCGACCGCTATTTTAGTTTGAATCATACGGATTGCAGGAGCATTTCAGTTCGAGCCGTGATGCGTTCCTGCCTTCCGGCATTTACCCGTTCCCTCCGGGCCAACTCAGAAAAGAGGGCTGGAAAAACGAGCAATGGGAACTCGGTGGTCCAGGCCAGGCTCGCTGCTTCGTTTGCGGCGGTTTTAAGCCGTTTTTCCACGGTAAGGGACTGGGTATCGAGCAAATGTTCGCTCAAGAGATTATCCTTGAGGTCATTAAACTTTTGCTCAAGTTCACCCCGATCAAACCGGGGCGCTAAATTGAATTCGCTTTCATCCGCGAATTCGACCGTTGTGTAACTGGCACTCATATATTTATTTTTACTTGTCGGTTATTAAACAAAAAACCCACGACTGCCTGGGCAATCGTGGGTTTTGGAAATCTTTATTTTAGTTATTTCAGGTCTCCTCACCCACGCTGCCCGGTGAACGAATAGCGGTATGCCAACCAGCCATGCAGCCAGTGGGCATCTGCTTTACCAGGCAAATTGATTTATGCGCGGGTTTCATTTAATACCGCTACCAATAGAAACAATCCGGGAACAATTGTCAAATTGAATTTTATTACGTTTAAATAACGTAATCGAGGGGATTCTTATGGACTCCCTGCAGTAGTTTAACACGGTCGCAAAGCTGCGCCAGGGTGACCTTCTCCAAAATTACGACGATCGCATCGCGCACTTCCTGCATGATGCTTCGAATGCCGCAGCGGCTTTCATCCGGACAAGAGCATTTCTCGTAAAAATTTTCGCTGACGCAACTGACTGGGGCGAGTGGCCCTTCAATCCGGCGAATCACCTGCGCGAGCGTGATTTTATCCGGAGGGAGCTTGAGCCGATAACCGCCAGCGAGGCCTCGTTTGCTCTCGAGAATGCCAGCCGTCTTCAAGTCGTTGAGGATCTGCTCCAGAAATCGTTTGGGGATGTTCTGCTGCTCGGAAATGGTCTGAATGCGCACCACATCCTCGCCATATTGCAGGCCGAGGACGACCAACGCGCGCAAAGCATATTCCCCTCTCAGGGATAGTTTCATTGAGAATTACGATACATGGATCAGCAATTTTACACAGCAAAACGTCAAATCCGGTCATAATCCCGACCGTTTTCTTGTCGCATGGCTTGTAATCAATTTGTTGAACGATAGAATAGAACTACTTGCATGAAAAGATTGTGGATTCTCGCGGGGTGCGCTTTGTTAATGCAGGCGGTGATGGCGCAAACAAACAGCGCAAAGTTTTTCCCCTACCCTTACAGCGTCGATACGCTGACGAACGGCCTCCAATGCGTGACGGTTCCGACCGAGCATAAAAACCTGGTCGCGCTTTACATCATAGTCCGGGTCGGGTCGCGAAATGAGATCGAGCCGGGGAAAAGCGGGTTCGCTCACTTTTTCGAGCACATGATGTTCCGGGGAAGCGAGCATTTCACTTCCGACCAGCGTGACGCGATCATGAAAAAAGCGGGGGCGGAAGCGAATGCTTACACCACGGATGATCGGACGGTTTATCACGCACTTTTTTCCGCGAAAGACCTGGGCGAAATTTTGAAGGTGGAAGCGGACCGATTCCGATTTTTGAAATATTCAGAACCCGATTATAAAACGGAAGCCCTGGCTGTTTTGGGGGAGTACAACAAGAACAGCGCGAACCCGATCAATAAACTCTTTGAAGTCCTTCGCAACGAATCGTTCACCACCCATACCTATAAGCACACGACAATGGGGTTTATCCAGGATATCGAGGACATGCCGAACCAATACGCTTACAGCCGGAAATTTTATGAGCGTTACTATCGTCCTGAAAATACGACCGTGCTGATGGTCGGTGATATTACCCGGGACCGCGCGCTGGAGTTGGTGAAAAAGGAATTTGGGGATTGGGAACCCGGCAATTACAAACCGCAAATCCCGGTGGAACCGCCGCAGAAAAAAGCTGCCTCCGCATCGGTGGATTGGCCCTCGCCAACGCTCCCCTATGTCGTCGTCGCCTATCATGGCCCCCGCTATTCGGACGTGAAGAAAGATAAAGCAGCGCTCGATTTTTTGGTGCCAATTGCTTTCGGCGAAAATTCTGAGCTGTATCAAAAGCTGGTGCTGAAGGAACAGAAGGTGGACATGCTGGAAACTTCATTCGAGGACCAGGTCGATCCGGAACTGTTCGCGGTCTTTGCCAGGGTCAAGGACTCCAAAGACATGGATTACGTGAAAAAAGAGATTCTGAAAACTTTCGAACGTTATACGAAGGATCTAATTCCCGCTGAAAAACTCGATGAAACGCGGTCGCACTTGCGCTATGGCACCGCGCTTGGATGGCGCAGCGCCGGTTCGATAGCCGGATTCCTCGCAAGTTACATTGGCTTAACCGGCACACCCGATACGGTGAACCGGTTGTTCGCGCTTTATAATCAGATCACCCCGAAAGATGTGCTTGATAACGCGAAGAAATATTTCACACCTGAAAACCAGACCGTGGTCACGCTGGAAACGAAGAAGGAGGAAAAGAAATGAGCAGCATCGTTGTGCAACTGACGAACTGGATAAGCAAAGGACAGAAGCGAATGACTTTCCTGGCTTTATCGGCGCTCCTCTTTTCCAGCATGGCGCTGGTGGCTGCGGAAACAGCAGCAGTCAAAACCAACGAGAGTCCGGCGACCGTCCTGCAACCCTCTGCCTCTCCTCTTGTTACTTTCCGGATTTTGTTCATGACCGGCGCGGCATACGATCCTGAAGGGAAGGAAGGCCTGGCCGCATTAACGGCCGCGATGCTGGCGGAGGGCGGGTCGCAGAAATTCGCTTACGACGAGATTCTCAAACAGATGTATCCATTGGCCACCCGTTTCGATGCGCAGGTTGATAAGGAGATGACCGTCTTCGAAGGGACCACGCATGTGGATAACCTGGACAAGTACTATCAATTGATTCGAGGAATGATTCTGAAACCGGGTTTTCGCGAGGATGACTTCAAACGACTTAAGGAGAATGCGCTTAATTTCCTAAAGGTTTCATTGCGTGAAGGAAACGATGAGGAACTCGGAAAAGAAGAACTTTATAATTTAATTTATAAAGATAGCCCCTACGGACATCATAATATCGGCACGATCAGTTCCCTGGAGAAATTGACAATGCGGGACGTCCGAAACTTTTACCTTTCAAACTACACACGGGCGAACCTGGTGATTGGATTGGCTGGCGGTTATCCCGAAAATTTCCCCGCGAAAGTGCAGGCTGATTTTGCTTCGCTGCCCACCGGTGAACGCAACGACCAGAAATTTTCCGCGCCCAGGCTTGAATCCGGAATGCACATCGAAATTATCCAACGGGATACCCGGTCGACGGCATTCTCACTGGGCTTTCCAATCGATGTAAAACGCGGCGATCCGGATTATCCGGCGCTTGCATTGATTGCCTCCTATTTTGGCCAGCATCGCTCCAGCAACAGCCATTTGTATCAGCAACTGCGTGAAGCTCGCGGCCTGAACTATGGCGATTATTCCTATATTGAATATTTTCCGCGTGGGATGTTCCAGTTTCAACCAGACCCTAACCTGGCTCGCCAACAACAAATATTCCAAATCTGGATTCGGCCCGTGCCTCCTCCGCAGGGACTCTTCACACTGCGCGCAACTCTGTTTGAATACGACAAACTGATCAAGGAAGGCCTCACGAAAGAGGAGTTTGAAAGCACTCGCGAATTTTTATCGAAGTTCGTGGATGTGCTGTTGCAAACACAAAGCGCAAGTCTTGGTTACGCGCTCGACAGCCGCTATTACGGAATCTCCGATTATCGTGATTATATGAAGAAAGGTCTGGCTGATTTGACCTTGGACCAGGTGAACCAGGCTCTTCGCAAGCATTTGAAAACGGATTCTATGCGGGTGGTGGTAGTGACGCGCGATGCGGAAGCGTTCCGCGACGCAATCCTTTCCGGCAAACCTTCACCGATCACCTACAATTCAGCGAAACCGGACGATATCCTCGCCGAAGACAAAGTGATCGAAAAATACGAGATTCCGACGAAGGAGGAGTGGGTAACAATTAAACCGGTCGAGCAGGTTTTTCAATAACCAGCCATTCTCCCGGAAGCGGCAGCTTAAATTAGCAGCCAGACCATACCGTTTTCCACCCGGATGGATAACGCCTGCAGGTTCGCGCCCGGGCATGGTCCCGCAATGCACTTACCGGAAAGCGGCTCGTAAATCGCGCCGTGTGAACTGCAAACGAAATGCTCGCCGTCCGGGGTAAAAAAGTGGGCGTCGCCGTAGTCGAGCGGCAGCGGCAGATGCTTGCATCGATTCTCATAAGCCCGCACTTCTCCCTTGAACCACGCAACAAAACCCTCGCGGGAAATTCCGTCCGCGTCCGTGAATTGGAAAGTAATTGCCTTTTTCTGCTCGAGCTCCGCAACTGACACGAGGGGAATACTGCCAGCCATGGACTACATCCAGCTATATTCCGAAAGGTCCAGGAACCAATCGCTTCCATCGGTCACGCGAACCGCTTTGCGCTCCTGCTTATAAACGATTTTATCGAGGTCAACCGAAGGGGGCAGGACGTTCAGCAGAATATCTCCTGAAACAACCGAAACCAAACGCGTGCGCAACTCCTGGCGCTTGATGAAAGTGAATTTCGTCTGGTCGACGGTATAAACATGGCCAGTGACCCGAGCGACTCCCTGCTCATAGGCATCCACCACACCGATGAAGTGCCGATGGTTATCCTTTTCGTACATCCGCCGATGAATGATGTGAACTTTCTCGTTTTTCTGCAAAATCATGGATTTCATCGCATGGCAATAACCGAAAGGGGCTCCAAACACAATTCGAAAGAGCGTGGCGCTTCTGCTTGGCTTTCGAAGCCCCCTTTTCTAGGCTGACAGCATGAGACGCCAGCTTTGGCTTTGCGCGGTGGCTGCCCTGCTCTGCGGCTGCCAATCCACCGATCGACGGAATTCCCCTCCGCGATCCGAAGCTTCCGCTTCCGATTGGCCCGGACCACAAGGGGACGGTTCGATCCTCCTTCCGAACCTGTGGTCGTTGCGCCCTGCGGGGAAGCAAATTGTCCTGGGCGATTTCCCCGTCAACATTGCGGTTCATCCGAGTGGGAAATGGGCAGCGATTCTCCACTCGGGTGACAGTCAGCATGAGATCATCACCGTGGAGTTGCCAGCCGGGGAGATCGTTTCGCGCGCACCGATTGACGAAAGCTTTTATGGGCTCTGCTTCTCATCCCAGGGTGACAAGATTTTGTGTAGCGGAGCTGGAGACGAATTGATTCATGAATTCACGTTCAAAGACGGGTACTTGAGCGAGCACAAAACCTTTGCCGTTCAGGATAAAAAGAAACGGGGTGTGCCCGCCGGCCTCGCGATTACGAAGGATGCGAAAACAGTTTATTGCGCCAATGTCTGGGGCCAGAGCGTGGCTGAAGTGCCGCTCGGTGAAGGTTCCGTTCGGCAGTTTGAATTGTCCACAAACGTCAGCGCCCGCCCGAGCTTTCCCGCAGCGCGGAGCGAAGACGAAGCGGCGGTTACAAAACGGGCCGAAGCCGCGTTGGAAGTGGATAGCACGACCGATCCCTTCCCTTACGCATGCGTGCTGGATGAGAAGCAAAATCGCCTTTATGTCAGTTTTTGGGCGCAAGCAGCGGTTGCAGTTATCGATCCAAAATCGGGCAAGGAACTGGCTCATTGGCCCGTGCAGGAGCATCCAAACGAAATGCTGTTGAGCAAGGATGGCCGTCACCTTTTTGTGGCCAATGCAAACCGCAATACGGTCAGCATTCTCGACACGCAAAATGGGGCGACGGTTGAAACCCTGCTGGCTGAGTTGAAACCGAATTCTCCTCCTGGGTCCACTCCGAACAGCCTGGCGCTTTCTCCTGATGAATCGTTGCTGTTCGTTGCGAATGCGAACATCAATGCAATCGCTGTTTTTGACGTGAAAGAACTCGGAAAGAGTCGTTAGCTCCGCTTTATTCCGGTTGGTTTGTATCCAACCTCTGTGCGGGTCACTCCGGATGGCAAACATCTGCTTGTGGCAAATGGGAAAGGCATTATCCCGAAGGCGAACCGGTACGGTCCGCAATTCGAGAAAGCTCCACCCGGAACCGTGCGCGAATATATTGCGAGCCTTTTCAAAGGGACGCTGAGCATCATCCCCATTCCCAGGCGCGCCGCATTCGAGGAGCGAATGAAAGACTGGACGGCAAAAGCCTACGCAGGCATGCCGCAGCGGAACTTCACTGTGGAAAAGGATAACCCGATTCCAACTGCGCCCGGTCAAAAATCTCCAATCAAATATTGCTTTTACGTCATCAAGGAGAATCGCACTTACGACCAAATTTTTGGCGATCTGAAGGAAGGGCGCGGAGATCCGTGGCTTTGCATTTTCGATGAGCAGGTCACGCCGAACCATCACAAGCTCGCCCGCGATTTTGTGCTGCTGGATAATTTCTACGTGGAAAGTGAAGTGAGCGCCGATGGACACGAATGGACAATGGGTGCTTACGCAACGGACTTCGTGGAAAAGACATGGCCGCTCAGCTACGGACATAATAAAACGAAAAAGTTCCCCTACCCCAGTGAAGGCAATTTCGTGATCGCGCGGCCTGCGGGCGGGTACCTGTGGGATGTGGCTCGCGAAGCGGGTGTCAGTTACCGCAGTTATGGCGAATTCATCAGCAATGGTAAAACTCCCAATGACCCGAGCCATAGCCGGGTGGCTGCATTAAAAGGACATTTTGACCCCTATTTCCGAGGCTTTGACACGGATTACCCGGATGTAAAACGAGCGGAACGATTCATTTCTGAACTGCATCGCTTCGAACGCGAGGGAGGGATGCCGCAACTCACCATCCTCAGATTACCAAGCGACCACACCGCCGGGACAACTGCTGGTAAAATTTCTCCCCGCGCCCATGTGGCGGATAATGATCTCGGGCTGGGCATGATTGTCGAAGCGATTTCGCATTCAAAATTCTGGGCTGAATCCGCCATTTTTGTGGTTGAGGATGACGCGCAGAATGGCCCCGACCATATCGATGCGCACCGCACTGTCGCGATGGTGATCAGTCCCTATACGAAAAGGCACAGCACCGATTCGACGATGTACAGCACCAGCAGTATGTTGCGAACCATGGAGTTGATCCTTGGTCTGAGGCCGATGTCGCAGTTCGATGCTGCCGCGAATCCGATGTACAATTCATTCAACACCAAACCCGACTTCACCCCTTATAAACACCTTCCCGCCCGGATTGATCTGAATGAGAAAAACCTGCGCACCGCTTACGGAAGCGCTATTTCCAGCCGCATGAATTTTACTCGCGAAGATGCGGTGGATGATTTGTTATTGAACAAAGTCCTCTGGCATTCGATCAAAGGCGCGGATGTGCCCATGCCGGCGCCGACACGCGCGGCCTTTGTTTTTCCACGCCCTTCCGACGAGGATGACGATGATTAGCATCTCGCGGTGGATACGCTCTGAACCAATTCGCATGAAAGTCCAGTTCGCACTTGCCAGCGTCGCGTTCTTTTTAACGGTGAGTTGCGCCCGCTCGGATAAGGCAATTGAGGAGTCGGCCCGCGCCCGAAAAGTTTACAAGCTTCACGCCGAGCAGCGCTGGCAATTGGACCTTCCCAATAACTATCGGTTCGATGCTTCGGGCCTGTTATTCTATAAAAACAAATTGCTCACGATCAGCGATCGTTCGAGCGAATTGTGGGAAGCGCAACTTTCGACTAATTCGAATTGCAAACTGGTTAAAACCGGTTGGTTTACTTACCAGCAGCTTCTTGACGCAAGCCATTCGGCTGACCCCGGGCACGACTGCGACGGGATTGCGGCCGATGCCAACGGCAGCTTATATATCTCCGAAGAGAAGGATCGGGCAATCTATCGGTTGCGGCCGGGGGAAAAGAAAATCGAAAAACTTAAAATCGATTTCTCCCCGGTCCGGAAGTATTTCAGCAAGTTGGATGACAATGCTTCTTTCGAAGGCATTGCAATTGGCGGGGGCAAGCTCTATGTGGCTAATGAACGGAGCGATCCTCGCATCATCGTGGTCGATCTTGAAACCTTGAAGATCGAGGATGACTTCGCAGTGAATGCTTCCTCCTTCGCCTTCGGCGGAGCGCATTATTCCGATTTAAGTTGGTTTGGCGGGCACTTGTTCGTGCTGGATCGAAATCATCACGTAATTCTCGAAGTTAATCCCAAAACGAAACAAGTTGTTGCGGAGTTCAGCTTTGCCGAGATGGAACTGGAACCTGAGGTGGCTTATCACACCATTTATCCCACAGGAACGATGGAGGGACTTGCAGTGGATGAAAAATATTTCTGGCTGGTAACCGATAATAACGGAAAGGCCCGCTACAAATACCCCGATGATCACCGGCCCACCCTCTTTAAGTGCAAACGCCCGTCCTGAATGCTAGCATGCTAGTCAGCGCCAGGATTGCCGACTTTCAACATTGCGCTGATTAATTCCGCTGCGTCGGCAACGTTGTAAGGCTTGCGCAAAGTCGCCGAACCAAGCTCATTCAAAATACGATCCTCAACTGCCTGGTCGAGATATCCTGACGCCAGAATGCACTTGATTTTCGGCCATCGCACCCGTGCCTGAGCGATCAGATCCATGCCGCTGATTCCCGGCATGTTGTAATCCGTGAGGAGCAGATCAACCTCATTTTGAGATAAAATGCGGAATGCTTCATCCGCATTATGCGCGGAGAAGACTTCAAAGCCGACCGCTTGCAGGAAATCACTGGTGCATTCAAGAACGAGTTCGATGTCATCCACGATGAGAATTCGCCCGCTGCAATCCGAAATGGGCCGGGTCGGCTTTGCCGAGAGGGTGATCTCACTTTCAACCGTAGGAATGAAAACATGAAAGCGTGTGCCCTGATTGATGACGCTTTCCACTTCGATGAATCCGCCCGCCTGGTTGATGATTCCATGGACAATGGAAAGTCCCAACCCCGTTCCTTTGCCCACTTCCTTGGTGGTGAAAAATGGGTCAAAAATTCTTGGGAGCACTTCCGGCGGAATTCCCGAACCGGTATCGGAAACCGTGCAGCGCAAAAAGGGAGTGCCGACAGGAAAATCGGTTTTCACCGCGTGATGCGGCGTCAGTTCCACGATCGTGTTGGACATTTCCAGCGTTCCACCTCTGGGCATCGCATCCTGCGCATTCACGCAAAGGTTCAAGATCACCTGGTGAGCGCGCGATCGGTCCATCCGAACTTTTGCCGGCGATGGAGTCGGATTCAGTTTGATCCGGATATTGGACGTGAGCGATCCACCCGTAAGCTGCGAGACTTCGTGGATGACGTCGTTAAAATCAAAAACGCTTGTTTGTTCCTTGCTGGCGCGGCTGAAGGCGAGCAGTTGCTGGGTGATATCAGCCGCGCGAGCGGATGCCTGCTCAATGTTGAGCAAGTATTTGCGGGCATTCTCAGGATTCTCTTCGCCGAGCAGCAGCAAGGTGCTGTTCCCGCGAATTACCAGGAGAAGATTATTAAAGTCGTGCGCGATTCCGGCCGCGAGCGACCCGATTGTTTTTAACTTTTGCGCTTGATACAACGCGTTTTGAAGTTCAGCCAGTTTCGTTTGATCACTGACCTGGTAAATCAAACCAACAATCTCCCCGGAATGTTCCCAGGGCGAAATTTTGGTGAGCCAGCTCCGATTATTTCCTTCGATGCAGAACTCCAGGGCTTCGCCCGTTTTAAGCACATCTTCAAACGCAAGCTTCACTTCGATCCGCTTGATTGGATCAGGAATGAACTCAAGCAACAGATCGCCTTCCCGCGGCGCACGGGAGAGCTGAAAGTAGGCGTGGTTCTCTGGAAGCTGTTTCCAGGTGCTGTTGATCTGGCGCAGCTTAAAATCACGATCCACCGCATAAACCGCCGCATCCATCGAATGCAGAATGCTCTGGCTGAAATCGCGTTGCGAGACCAACTCGTCCTGCAATTGTTTCTTGGCAGAGATATCGCGCTCGCATGAAACATAACCAAGAAGTTCGCCAGTCCGGTCGTAAATCGGAGAGATGCTCGCCTCGACCGGGTACTCTGAACCATCCCGGCGGACGTTTTTTATCTCTCCCACCCAATCCGCTCCTGCTTCGACCGCTGCAATGTAGCGCGCGACCAAATTCTGGTCAGACGGAGCCCGGAGGAATTCAGCACCCCGGCCGAGGGTATCTTCGATTGAGAACCCGGTCACGTTTTGAAAGGCCGCGTTGACGTAGGTGATTTTGTAATCCGCGTCCGTGAGGAAAAACACGTCAGGCGTGGCATCCATCGCCGTCATCAGGCGATGCACATGGGATTCCATTCGCCAGCGGCGGCTCGCGTCTTTCAAAGTCAGCAGCCAGTGATCGCCATCAAGTGGGCAAATTAGAAGATCCACAATCATCCGCAAATGACCGGACGGGATGAAGGAGAGGGAGGAAAATGTTTCCGAAAGTGTGGGCCTTCTCGCAAACCATACTTTCAACTTTTCGCGGGTCGGAAGCGTAAAAGCCTCAAAAATGCAGCCTTGCGTCGTGATTGACGCGTGTTCCAGGCACTTCCTGGCCCGCTTGTTTAAATCACGAATCGCGCCTTCGGCAGTACAAATCAAAACCGCATCCTCGGAGGCATCAAACAATGCATGCCACCAGCCTGCGCGCGCTTCCGCCGTAGCTGAAAATTCGGCCATACCGATAAATCACCTGAACTGCTCTGCGATCAATTCAGTTTTCTATCGGCCAAATCCTTTGAAGGTTAAGCTTTTAAGACCCCTGGAGAATTTATGCAGGCCCATTCAGGTTGAGCTTGTAACTCGCACTCCGGCCTCCCGGTTCTTCCCGGGTTACTATTCACCGCAATTTTCGCGGAGATTAACAAATGCAGTGCTGGAACATTTGGAAAAACAACCTTAACGGATTACTCGGCCTTTTTCTCGACGTTGGCCTTTACCAATAGGACCAGGCGTTTCATGCCCTTCTCTTTTTTGGCGCTGCTCTGCCATCGGTCTCCAAACATGTAAGCTTCACCATCTTTGATCCGGCAGGTGGTCCTGAATAGAAAGCCTTTGTATTCGCCATCGCTACACTTAATCATGATTTGCAGCATAATTCCGTCGGACGCGTTCGCCGAAACAGGTGAAATTTCAAAGCTCCAACCGTCCACCCGTGAAACAATAAATGATGTGCCCTCCAACACCGCGCCAGAAGGATTCGCCAGTAGCTTGCCGTTCCTGGTTTGCTCCAATGCCCGAATCACAGTCCTAAACTGCGGCTCAGTCAAAATTCCTGAAACAGTGGCCACTGATTGAGTCGCACCGGGATTAGGAATCTGTTGATTCCCCGCGGAGCTTTGACCGACCATCGGTTGGCCAACGTACCAATCAAAACCAACAGCTTTGGATTCAGGGTTATCAAATTCAATCAGGCGAACCTCCAATTCAACCTGGCTGCGATCATTTGCGGAGGCAGGAGTATGAGTTCCGGGCTGAAGATGCGCATGCTCATTCTCATTACTGGACCTATCGGCGGCTAAGCTGTGCTGGACAAAAAACAAGGCCATGAAAAAAGGAAGAGCAGTCCGGAGCGACTTAGTCCAATGAGAATTCATATACCCAAGCATGTGAGCTTATGAAAAGACTTCAAGGAAGTTTGTTGCCATCGAGAAGACCAAATTCGATGAATTGGTCGGGGCGGTGAGATTTGAACTCACGACCTCGTGGACCCGAACCACGCGCGCTAGCCAGGCTACGCTACGCCCCGATTGGCAGGCGGAAAACTTGCACCGTGGCTGCCGGTTTGGCAACAGCCAAATTCAGCTTACTCAGTCCACGTGGCGAGACCTTCCCTCGAGTTCAGCCCAACAAATTGAGGATGATTAATGAGCAAATCCCATGATTGCTTTGAAAGAGGGGATTGCTGGTAATTCGCTTGATGCAACGGCTCCGCGCTGGTGGATCGGCGGGCACGCTCCAGCCATCCCATTCCGAGCGGTTCTTCCAGAGTCTTTAATGAATTGCTCGCAATGGTGGTTTCCTCCTTTTCACCAGTTGCGTGGCCTGCTCCCACGTAAAAACCCGCCAGCAGAAGCGTCACCCGCAGCAAAGTGCTCCGCGAATAAGTTGCCAGGGCACACTCCCGATCAGGATTCAAAAGCGCATGCAGCCGGGTGAATAGCGGCAAGGTCCACATCGAAGGATTTTTCCTGGGCGAAAATGCATCGTAAAAGATGGCGTGGGGCTTGGGCAAAGATTCCATTTTCGAATCTTGAATACACGTTGGAAAATCAGCCAAATGGAACTCCCAATCCACCTTTGGACCACCCTCCATTTCAAATTGCACCTTGCCGTTCTCCGCCAGTGTTTTCATCCATGCTTCAAATCCGCGCACGAAGGGCAACTGCGCAGGATGTTGGAGCGCAAATTGGAGCGGGCCGCTCGTTCGATCAAAGCTGATGATCCGAATTTCACACGGCGAGTTTTGGAC
>JBQCGE010000079.1:0-9399 GCA_051955955.1 Verrucomicrobiota bacterium | reverse complement strand
GATGAAGCGACCGGTTACACGGGGCAATATTGGGGATTCGATGTAACCTCTGATGGCAAAACCTTCGTCCTGGGCGGCGCTCCGGGAACTGCCTGGGAACTCACCGTCACTGCTCAAGAACCGTTGAGCGTGAGCATCAGCCGTTCAGGCAATGACGTCGTGCTTGCATGGCCGGCGGCAATTGACGGCGCGACGGTCGAAGCTGCGGATGCACTCGCCCCCGGCGGTTTTTCAGAAATGAATCCACAACCCACCGTTGAGGGAAATGAGGGACAGAATAACGCCACCATACCCCCGCAGGGCAAAATGCGGTTCGTGCGGTTGAAAAAATAAGTTACCTGACTTCTAAATTTGCAAAGCTCGCGGGTACTTCTTGCGAGCATTTTTCTTTGCAAAAGTTAGTTTTGCTTCGGATCGCGACTCTCCGTTTCGCGCCGGTCATTCACGATATTGGGCGCAATGAATCGTTCTTTCACCAGTTCCTGTCCTCCGGAGATCAGTTCCGACCCCACATCCACCACCTTCCGGATTTCGCGCCGAAAGGATCGAACGGAATATTTCCCCAGCGAGAGTGCCCCGCGAGGGGTGAAGAGGAAGCCCGCCGCGTTCGTCATGGCCAGCAGTGGATTGAAAGCGCGCATCCGCAACATCGTGCGCCAGACGCTCTGAACTTTTTCCGAAGCCGGCTCCTGCGCCGATGTGAGAAAGGGAAGTGAGGCAAGGCAGCCTGCAAATGAAACCAGGATCAGCAGATGAAAATCGAGCAGCGGCTGCCCCAGAACGGTTCCAAGCCGGTTCGGCGTAATCGCAAGAAGCGCGCCTCCTGCAATGGGCCCCAGCATCGTCAGCGCGCTGGTGACCGCAAGGAAAACGGCGATGTATAACGATCCCGAGCCTTGCGGGATTAACTTAACCATCAGGTTGAACTGCGTCAGTTGAAACCCAGCGGTGGCCCCGCCTACCACCAGGTAAACGAAGAAAAGGTGGGCTTGCAATTTTGGCCCGGCGATCAGCCAACCCACCAGCCCAATCGCAATCCAAATATAGGAGCAGACATATTGGACTGGCTTGCTCCCGAACCGATCCGATAGCAGCCCCCACGAATGCAGCGTGAGAATCCCACCGAGCGTTCCAACCGTGGCGAGAATCACAGTAAGCCCAAGTTCGAAGTGCAGGTCGCGAATCAGGTAAACCGTGTAGAACGGTAGCCCCATGTTCAGGAACAATCCCCAGCACCCAACGAACAGCATGTAATTGCGATAATTGGAATCGAGCAGGGGACGAAGCATCTCCTTCAGGCGATAAGTGGCCTCGCGCCTTTGAGTCACACCGCTCGGGAATTTCATCCGTCGCAGGAAGAACAACCCAAAGAGCCGGCACAGTCCTGCCGCGGAGAATATGCACGAAAAGGCAAAAGATTTATCCTGGGCAAAGTCCACGATCTTTCCTGCAAGCAAAACCGCGAATAGCGTCCAGGCGCCGAAAATCAGGTTTCGCTTTCCATAATATTTCCCCGCAATCCGATTCGGAACGAGTTGCGAAATCGATGCCGACCACGCCACGCTCGTGACGCTGTTCGCCAGCGTCGCAATCGTAAGCAGGACCGAGAAAGCAATGTTCGCCACCCGCGGGGAAACAATCGAACTCGCTCCGACAAAAAACCACGGGACTGCGCTCAGCACAAAACCCCACCGCATGATTGTTTGCAGCGACCAGTGGCGCTCCAGCCACCGGCTGATCGGGGGCTGGATGCAATTACAGAGGTGCGGCAATGCCGCAAGAAAGCCAATCGCCCATGAGGGCCAGCGCAATTGCGCCGTCACGAATGCCAGCAGGAACGGCAGGTTCGGCATCGTGATATTGAGCATGGGGACGCTGAAGCACGCCTCGATCGTCGAGTACTTCAGCGAGAGCACAAGGTCCCGCTGCCTTGGGCTTAAGCTCATTATCGACCTGGCTAAATTCGGGTGCTCAACGGAACAGCTGCTTTCTCAGGCTCGAACATCCTCGCAGTCACTTCGAGAGAGTGGCGAGTTTGGGCTGAAACCCAAAAAATGCCGAAGAGAGCGCCGCACATCGCCATGGCTCCGATTGGCGCAATGACAAAGTCCGTCATGGTGAGAATAACAGATGCAAGCATAAGACCCGTGCCCAAGGTAACCTCCGCTGACATCACTCGCAACACACCCGGAACTGCCTGGCTCAGGAACTTGTTCGTCCGCACGAACGGTGCGGAACTGTTCACCAGGCATTGCAGCCAGCTTGCGCTGAAAATCCAATTCAGTCCCAGGTGGCTGGCAAAGGCGGACCAGACATCCCGCAGCGAATGGCCATCCCGCCTCAGGCTGTAATGCAACACCCCATATTTCATCACGAGATATGTCAAAAGGGTGAACCCGGAAATCACCAGTGAATAAACGTGCTCCACCTTTTGATCCGCAACGAGCGAATACAGGGCCAGTGAAATCAGCATCACGCTCGGGATTAAGTTGAAATTAATCCACGCCGTCAGGTGAGACACGAATCCGAGCCGTTGTTTCCAGTTCAGCGCCGGTGAAAAAAGCAACTGCTTCCATTGTCGGCACAGGATTTGGGAATTGCCAAATGCCCAGCGCCAACGTTGTTTCTTCAACCCTTCCAGTTCGTGTGGAATTAGCCCTGAACCAACCACCTGGTTCACATAAATCGAGCGATAACCATTCAGCGCAAGCTTGAAACCAAGCTCGGCATCTTCCGTCACAAACTTGGAATTAAACCCGCCGATTTTCTGCAACGCTTTTACATTGATCAGCGCCAGCGTGCCGGTGGAGGGAACGCACTCCAGCGCGTTCGCCACATTCATGAACCCCGAAAAATAATGTCGGTATTCCAGCGCAATTCCGCGATTGTGTTTGGAAACATTTCGATATTCCTGCGGGAACTGGATCAGCCCGATCTTTTCATCCGAAAAATAGCTCAACGCAGTGCGCAGCGCTTTGCGATCCACCACATAATCCGCATCGACCACAAAAATAAATTCCGCGCGCGCGTCCATGAATTTGCGCACGTAGTTCATCGCCCCGGCCTTGAATCCTGCAAGCCCTTCCACATGGAAAAAACGAAACTTTGGCCCAAGCGTTTCACAATATTTTTGGACCGGTTCCCAAACCTCAGGGTCCTTCGTGTTGTTGTCGATCACGAGCACTTCGAAATTGTCCCATTTGAGCTGCGACAAACTGCGCAGCGTTTGCATCACAATTTCCGGCGGTTCGTTATGCGTCGGTACATGAATTGAGACAAAGGGTTCTTCCGGCAGGAACCGGGCAGGACGAGGCGCCTTGAACGGGAAACGGGAGAGGACAAGCTGCAAGCCCATCACCGCGAGGTTCGCCACAAAGTTGAGAACGGTGATCCCCAGCAAAATTGCGGGATATAAAACGGCCAAGCCAAGCGCGGCTGCTCCGGAGAGACCCATGATCCATGTACGCATTGATTCCTTTCGTGTTGTGCACTGAAGTGCGTGTTAAACCTGGTTTCGGAGAGGGACCAGATGTGTGGCGACTCGCAAGAACCCGCCAGCAAGGAGGCTTTCGCCAGATTTGGCGAAGCTGTCTCTAATTTTCTTCAGTTGAGCAGATTACGCAAGAAAAGCTTCCGATTTTTTTACCAGCAACACGGAACCGGCGCGGCAAATGCTTTCGGTTGAAACAAAAAAAGGCGTCGCACGGACGCCTCTGCTCACAAAACTTACTGGTGCTTCTACGCGCCAGGTTGATCAGGAATTTCCGCCTCCACCAATTTCGCAAGAAGCGCAAGAGACTCCTGCCATCCCAGGTAGCAAGCCTCTGCCGGGATCACGGACGGGATTCCTTCCTGCGTAATATTAAGTTCAGTCCCGCAGAAAACCTGCTTTAGCACAATGGTGGTCTGCATTTCACCAGGGAGGTTTGCGTCGTCAAATTGGTTCGAGTAACGAATCCGTTCGTTCGGCGTGAGCTCCAGATATTTGCCCCCAAACGATTCGCTTTTGCGCGTCGTGAAATTAGTGAACGACATTTTATACGTCCCTCCAACTTTCGCTTCCAGATGATGAACTTTCCCCGTAAACCCGTTCGGCGGAAGCCACTTCACCATCGCATCCGGATCAATAAAGGCACGATAAACACGCTCGGCAGTGGCGCGAAGAACACGATGGAATTTTACAGTATTGGTTGTTGCCATAATTTTCTTAATTTAAGTTTCAACATCTCAACGAATAATCCGGTCGAATCAGGACACCGGAATCTCCTTTTTTTGGCCAAAATTAATCATATAGTATAAATAATCCAGCATCTTCAATGACTGCTAACGCACAGGCTCAATCAAGAAAGCAGCACTTAAGAGTTTTTGTCTGGTGCTATTTCTTACTCATGTATTTTGTAACTACCATCGGGGACATTGGCCTTCATTCAATCATTGCCGGGCTCGTTGCATTTCTGGCCATACAAGGCTTCTGGTTCCTCTTTTGTAAGCGTCCGCTAAAAAAACTTCAGCACAGGATGCAGGAAACCATTTTATTGGCCTCATTCGCATTCGCTTTGTTGGTCCAGGCAATCGGTCATCTTCTTAAAGTTCCCGATCTCGCCTTTGCTCTCCTGGCTGGCTTCGCATTGGGCGCCATCACATTTCTTGTCATCACTTCGCCCCTTGCTCCTGCAATCAGCGAAAAGACTTCTTAAAAAGATAACGCATGGCGAGAATCACAATTCGAATTCCTGACTCGAAGCATCAGCGGTTAAAGCAGCTCGCTGAACGGCAAGGCCTCAGCTTAAACAAACTGATTGAAGAATGGTCTAATATTGCATTGGCACAATCCGACGCTGAAGCACGATTTCTCGCCAGGTCAGCAAAAGGGGACGCCAAACAGGGGTTGAAAATTTTATTAAAGCTCGACAAGGCTTTCGAAGAAAGCGATAGCAGGTAACGAAGGTTCAGTTAAAAGGGTGTCTCTGCTGATTCCCTTCATGTCGACAGGTAGGAATGGGGTGACCGACGGGACTCGAACCCGCAACATCCAGAACCACAATCTGGGGCTCTACCATTGAGCTACGGCCACCGTTCCGAGCGCGCCAAAAGTAATTTTGAATGGGTGAACCGTCAAGGGATTGTCGAGTGGCGAGCCAACTCGCTTGTTCTCACCGCTTCTCTCCCTCCCCGCTAATCACTCATCAGGACCAATAACAAAAAAGCCGCCCTTTGAGGCGGCTTGAATGCTTTGTAAATCTTCGATCGAATTAACCCATCGCCATCCCCAGCAAAAACTCGATGTTGTTCCGGGTCTTCTTCAGTTTTCCAAGGAGCAGTTCCATCGCTTCCACCGGCGGCACACCCGTCAGCGCGCGGCGCAGCAGAACAATTCGGTTGTATTCGTCCGGATGATAAAGCAGCTCTTCCTTTCGCGTCCCGGAGAGCTCGACATTGATTGAAGGGAAAATGCGTCGATCAACCAGGTGGCGATCCAGGTGCACTTCCATGTTCCCCGTTCCCTTGAACTCTTCGAAAATGACTTCGTCCATCCGCGACCCGGTATCCACCAGCGCCGTGGCGATAATCGTCAGCGACCCGCCTTCCTCGATATTACGCGCCGCGCCAAAGAACCGTTTCGGCTTGTGCAACGCATTCGCGTCAACACCGCCGGATAGAATCTTGCCCGAGTGCGGCTGAATCGTGTTGTAAGCGCGCGCCAAACGGGTGATCGAATCGAGCAGAATGACCACATCCTTCTTGTGCTCAACCATCCGCCGCGCCTTTTCAATCACCATTTCAGCGACCTGCACATGCCGCTCAGGTGGTTCATCGAAGGTCGAACTGATCACCTCAGCCGGTTTGCAAGTCCGCTCCATGTCCGTGACTTCTTCAGGACGTTCATCAATCAAAAGGATGAACAGATAAGCCTCGGGATTATTGCGCAGAATGGCATTCGCCAGCTTCTGCATCAATACAGTCTTGCCCGTCCGTGGAGGTGCCACGATCAACCCGCGCGTCCCTTTCCCAATTGGACAAACAATGTCCAGCACGCGAGTCGAGAGTTCCTCTGGGCCCGTCTCAAGCAGAAATCGCTTGTTCGGAAAGAGCGGCGTCAGGTTATCAAAGTGCGTCTTGTCCTTGGCTTTTTCCGGATCTTCGCCAGCCACAGCCTCAACTTTCAGCAACGCAAAGAATCGCTCCTTGTCCTTGGGAGGCCGAATCTGACCCGCGATCAAATCACCGGTCTGAAGGTCAAAGCGGCGAATTTGCGACGGCGACACGTAAATATCTTCAGGGCAGGGGAGGTAATTAAACGCCTGCGAACGGAGGAACCCGAATCCTTCCGGTAAGATTTCCAGAACCCCTTCCGAAAACAAAATCCCGTTTCGCTCTGCGTTCTTTTGCAGGATATGAAAAATCACCTCGTGCTTTTTCATCGTCCCGACATTTTCCACCTTCAGCTCCCGAGCCATGGCGGATAGATCCCCCATCGACATCCCCTGCAGTTGCGCAATGTTGATCGTGCGGGGCGGTTCCTCGGGTTGCTGCGGTGCACGCTGCTGTTGCGGACGTTCAGGCCGGAAATCGCGCTGGTCGCGATCCCGATTCTCCGGGCGTTCTCCGCGCTCTGGACGCTGCTGCCGGTCTGGTCGATCCTGGCGTTGAGGCCGGTCAAACGCTCTCGGCGCTTGTGGCCGCTGTGGTTGTTTGGGGCGTTCGCTACCACCTTGAGGAGCACCGCTGCCCGCGCCATTACGTTGCGGAAATTCAGGAGATTTCTCAGCTTGCCGGGGAACGTTCATCGTCGGCTCAGCCATCTGCGGCTCAACTTCGTTGGAAGGAGCGGAAGGGGCGCTTGCTTCGAGCGGCTCCGAAGCACGTGTCGCTTCGGACGGGTTCAAATCCTGCTGGACGGGTTGGCTTTCTGAAATTTCTTGAGCCTCGGTCGGCGATTGCGAATCGGCATTCGGCTGCGAGCCTTCATCAAAAGGCAATTCATCGCCTTTTTTCCTGCCCCTCGGCTTCGCTGGGGCTTTTCTCGTTCCTGGTATTCTCGGCATAGGTATGTCAATGCGGGGACCCCGCGGGTTGACTGGGGGTAATAATATCTCCTTAAAAGGCGTTAACTTTTAGGTTGGACGCCTGCTGGTGGATAATCTCCGCAAGAAAAATCTGCGTTCTTCAATATGGCAAGGGAAATCTTGCAGTCAATTCTTGGACACGTTGGCGCACCGCATGGGCCGCGTCAAGATTTTTGATGTCCATCAGCACTTCGCTGATCATGTCGGCAATCGCTGCCATCTCCTGCTCTTTCATCCCTCGCGTGGTCACCGCTGGCGTCCCAACCCGGATTCCGCTCCCCTGGAATGGCGAACGGGTTTCAAAAGGAATCGTGTTCTTGTTCACTGTAATGGCGGCTTCATCCAGCGCGATCTGGCATTCCTTCCCCGTCAGCCCCCGTGCCCCTACATCCACAAGCATCAGGTGATTGTCCGTCCCGCCGCTCACCAGGCGATAACCATTCCGGCGAAGCCCATCCGCCATCGCCTTCGCATTCCGCACAATTTGCTTCTGGTAGTCGCGAAACGCCGGTTGCAGCGCTTCGTGGAAACAAACTGCTTTCGCCGCAATCACATGCATCAATGGCCCGCCCTGGATCCCTGGGAAAATTTGCGAATCAATTTCCTTGGCATATTTCTCCCGGCACATGATCAAACCACCCCTCGGCCCACGCAGCGTCTTATGCGTGGTGGTGGTTACAAAATCGGCAAATGGAACCGGGCTCGGATGTTCACCCGCCACCACCAAACCTGCAATATGCGCAATATCCGCGAGCAACATAGCCCCAATCGAATGCGCGATCTGCACCATCCGTTCGAAATCGATAATCCGCGAATAAGCGCTTGCACCCACCGTGATCATTTTGGGGCGGTGCTGCTCGGCCATCTGCGCGAGTTGATCATAATCAATCCGCTCGTCATCCTTCCGCACCCCGTAGTGGATCACTTCGAAAAAGCGCCCGCTGAAATTCGCCTTGTTCCCGTGCGTAAGATGCCCGCCATGGCTCAGGTCCATCGTCAAAATGCGATCTCCCGGCTTCAGAAAAGCAAAATAAACCGCCATGTTCGCCCCGGAACCGGAGTGTGGCTGCACGTTCGCATGTTCCGCGCCGAAAAGACGCTTCGCCCGGTCAATCGCGAGTTGTTCCACCGTATCGACATTCTCGCAACCCCCATACCACCGCTTCGCCGGGTAACCTTCCGCGTACTTATTGGTCAGCACCGATCCCTGCGCTTCCATCACGGCTGGGCTCGTGAAATTCTCGGAAGCAATCAGCTCAATGTTTTCTTCCTGCCGATGTTTCTCGAGTTGAATCGCATCATAAATCGCGCGATCCACGTTGCGCAGCCGCATCCAGGGCGGCGTTTGTGAATCTTCAAATTTATTCACGCGCCGTTCATGACGTCCCCCTTCAAAATTCGAATTCAGAAAAGTATTGATGATTCGCACCGCATCGTCCGGCGAGGTGAACTTCTGCCCCATGCAAAGGACATTCGCGTCATTATGCTGCCGGGCCAGCGCAGCCATCTCCTCATTGCAAACCAGCGCCGCGCGAACCCCTGGCACCTTGTTTGCCGCCATGCTCATCCCGACGCCCGTCGCACATACCAAAATGCCAAACCGCGACTGCAGGTTCGCCACTTCATCCGCCACTTCTCGCGCAAAATCGGGGTAATCCGTTGAATTTTCGGAGGTCGCCCCGAAATCCTTGAACTTGATTCCCTGCTGGTTCAGGTGCTCGCAAATGCGTTGTTTCAGTTGATAACCAGCGTGGTCGGAACCGATCGCAATCAGATGAGTAGGGCCTGTTTTGGAATGCACAGCGGCGGCTGCTTCGTTTTGTTCAAGGAATTTCAACATAGATACAATGCCTTGTTCGATTTGATCGCGAACATTGAGATAAACTTCGTAGGAACCACCAATCGGGTCAGCGATGTCTTTTTCGTATGTGTCGAGAGTTTCGTCGAACTCGCGCAGGACAAATGTTTTATCCGCCGCCTGTGGATAAAGCAATGTAATTGCGTCCACATGCCCATGTGTCATCCCGAAAATGTAATCCGCCTGCTGCACAAGGTCCCCGGTCAGCATACGGCTCCGCAGCCGCGAAATATCAATATTCAACTCCCGCAAAGCCCGCACTCCATGCGCGCTCGGCGGCTGCCCGTCAATCGCCCCTACCCCCGCCGACAGTACGCGATAATCTCCACGCCCTTTAAGCGCGTGGCGGAGCAAACCTTCTGCCATGGGGCTGCGACAAACATTCCCGGTGCAAACGAACAAAATGGTCTTCATCAATGCGACGTTCTAAAATGGAAATTGAAAGGGATACATCGTGGCCGTCAAACTATTATC
>JBQCGE010000078.1:0-8676 GCA_051955955.1 Verrucomicrobiota bacterium | reverse complement strand
CTGTTCGTCGGTTTCAGCTACATCGGCATGATTCTCGCCATGCGCAGCAATAAGGAGGATTTCAGCCTTAGTATCCCCTATGTCCGCTTCACCCGGCAGAACGCGCCCCCAAGTATTATTCTCCTCGACACCAGCGCCATTATCGATGGCCGGGTCGCGGATTTAATTGAGTATCGCTTTATCGAAGGAACTGTTGTGGTTCCTCGTTTTGTTTTGAAGGAACTGCAACACATCGCAGACTCTCCCGATCCCATCCGCCGCGCCCGGGGTCGTCGCGGGCTTGACGTCCTCAGCCGAATCCAAAAAATTCCAATGCTCGAATTCAAGCTGCACGAAAGCGATTTCCGCGATGAACCTGCGGTGGATGCGAAATTGATTCGGCTTGCAAAGGCAATCGGCGCCAAACTTTTCACTACTGACTTTAATCTTGGGAAAGTCGCGGAACTGCAATCGGTGCCATTTGTGAACATCGCCGCCCTGGCGAATTCCATGAAAACGATTTTGCTCCCCGGTGAAATACTGCAATTGCGAATCGCCCGGGAAGGAAAGGACAAAGGGCAGGGGGTCGGTTATATGAATGACGGCACGATGGTGGTGGTGAATCAGGCCGCGAACATGATCGGCCAGCAAATCGAGGTGCAGGTACAGAGCACATTGCAGACCGGCGCGGGGGTGATTGTCTTTGCCGAAGTGCGCCGTCCGGGCGATACTGCTTTCATGCCAAAGGAGGCCCAATCATGGAACCGGTAGTCATCTTTCGCACATTCAGTGTCGCTGAAGCCGATGTCGTTCGCGCATCCCTGGAGTCCGCGGGTTTTCACGCACGGCTCACCAACGAACTTGCTTCCCTGAGCATCGATGGCTACTCAATGGCCGCCGGTGGGATTCGCGTGGTGGTTCCGGCGGAAGAGGCAGCCGATGCTCGCGCCTTGATCGAAGCGAATCAAAATCCTCCAGCGGAGGGAGCGGAATAGTTTATGGCGAAGGAACCAACGTTAGCTTTGAAGGAAGGCGATCCAGCTCCTGCCTTTTCCGCCGAAACACAGAGCGGAGATCGGGTTGCCCTGAGCGACCTTAAAGGCAAACCGGTCGTGCTTTATTTTTACCCGAAGGACGATACTCCCGGTTGCACAAAGGAAGCATGCGCCTTCCGCGATGGTTATGCCGATTTTAAGAAAGCCGGCGCGGTCGTTTTGGGGGTCAGCACCGACCCGGTGAAATCACATAAAAAGTTCGCCGATAAATTCTCTCTTCCTTTTCCACTGCTCGCCGATGATGAAAAAAAGATCGTCGAAGCCTACGGTGTCTGGGGCGAAAAAAGTTTCATGGGGCGCAAGTATATGGGCACCCACCGCGTCACCTTCCTGATCGGACCCGACGGTAAAATCGCAAAAATCTGGCCCTCCGTTAAGCCAGAGGAACACCCAGCCGAAGTGTTGGAAGCGATTCGAAATCTCGGCTGAAACCCGCGCTAATCATCATCGTCATCATCGCCGCTCACATGGCTTAGCGCCCAGGCGGGATACAACGCCTGCGAACCTCGCATCGCGTTCCACAAAATCCGGTTCAGAGTGTCTTCCGGGCAGGCATCCATTTTATGCAGCGGCAGCGATGCCGAAACCATCGCGAAATTGCGCCGGATTGGATCGTTGATCGCTTTAGGCGATGGATTCAGTTCATCCAGTGGCACCTGGTTCATTACGTGGGTGAACGGTGTGAAATCCGGTTTATCTTTGAAGCACTCAAACATCGGGGCCGAAGAGGCATCCATTTGATTCATCGGCGGCAGGCCCAGGATTAATTCCATCGTGCGGATCATCCCGGTCTGGTTGTAGTTATTGCTTACTACCGCCTTGCGTTTGGTATAAGGACTCACAACAAAGGCGGTCGTTCGAAAGCCGCTCACATGGTCCCAGCCAGCCTGCGGATCATCCTCGATCACGAACACACAGGTATTCGTCCAGAATTTGCTTTTCGTGATCGCTTCAATGATTTGGCCGAGCGCAAGGTCATTATCGGCCACCATCGAACCCGGCTTCGGATAATGCGCCGAAGTCCCCGAAGTATGATTGTTCGGCAGGCAAATGATGGATAAATCTGGAAACCCACCGTTTTGCTCAAAGGCTTTCAGTTCCTTGATGAATTGCGCAGCGCGGTAAACATCCGGCACTGACAAATCCCAACCGATTGTGTTCGTCATGATATGGCCCGTCAGCGACCCAATCGCCGGAACGCAACTGATCTCCACCAGGCCTGTTCCATTCACGAAATCGTCATACATCTCCTTGAACCGTGGGCTCCCCTTTTTATCCTTCCATTTCACATTGCCCATCGTGAATTCCCCGTAGCTCCGAATCGTTTTTCCGTTTGCGAGCGCGTTATCCCAAATAAAACCGGCCGGTGAATACGCCAGCGCATCGATATCAGACTCCTCCATGCCGTCCGGATAGCTGCGCGGAAACCCGGCAAACGAGCGTTCCAGGTAATCAGTCGAAAATGCGGCAGTGGCCCAGTTGTGGCCCTCCGAACTGAGAATGCCCGAGCAATAGGTATTATCCAGGAGGACAAATTCGCGCGCCAGCTTGTGCTGGTTGGGAGTGTATTTTTCCCCGAAGATGCAGAGGTCAGTACTCCCATTCCCTTCCTTTATATCCCCCAGCACCTGGTCATAAGTGCGGTTTTCCTTGATGATGTAAACGACATGCTGGAACACGGAAGGTTCGCCAACCCTTTCCGGCACCGGGCGCGCAGGTTGATTTTTGCGCGCGGGCAGGAAGGCATCTTTAATCACGGAGCGCCGCATGTTTTCCAGGACGACCTTGCTCATCTCCGAAAGGTCTCCTCGTTTCGGCAAATCGATCAGCGAGAGTGAACCGAAGTATTGATGCGAGTTGAACTCAACCTTCTCACCCGGCTTCAGCCTCTTGCCGGAACCAAATCCTTTGATGTTCGCCACGTGGAGGCGCGAATGCAGCTTATCGAACGCAATCCCACCCGGATACCAACCGGTCGGGATCAGCCCCTGCACTCGCGAATGTCCCGGCTTAAAGCGAACCACTGCCACCGCGTTCTGAGTCCCATTGCAAACGTAGAGCGTTTTTTCGTCCGGAGAAAAAGCGAGCGCATTCGGGCTTGCGCCAAAAGGTGCGCCGGCTTCAATGCGCAATGAGATCGTCTCAACGACTTGGTTTTTTCGTGTATCGAGGATGCTGATTGTGTCACTTCCTGCATTTGCAATGGCCAAATACCTCCCACTGCGGCCCAACGCCATTGCCGACGAATGCAACCCCAGCAAAATTTCTTCGATCTTCCCACTCTTCAAGTCAATGATGCTGACCGATCCTTCGTTCGCAATCTGGCGAACGGGATCCACGCGCACTTTTGTTCCGCGCCCTGCCGGTCCGGTCACGTCGTTTGGCCCAGGCCTACGCCCGCCCCAGTTGCTCACGAATGCTTTTCCCTGCGTGACCACCACATCGAACGGAGCTACGCCCACATCAAAAAGGCGGAACTGTTTGCCGCTTCGCGCATCCACCTCAAGCAGCCGGTTCGACAGGTTTAATGCGATGAAAAGGCGTTCGTCATTTTCACTCAGCCAAAGGCCCGCTGGGATATCGCTCTTCCGTTGCGGATTTCCCGTGGGGGGCAGGGGAATGGAAAAGGCAGGTTCATAGGCCAGGTCGCCTTTCTGCTCGAACACCTTGATGTCACCATTCACATTGCTGAGGTAAATCCGCTTGCCATCATGCGAAAAAATCAGCCCGGTGAAGCTCAGTTGGCCATCTTTGTCTGGCTCGAGGATGTGACTGGAAACTGCTTCGGTCGCGTTTGTTGCTTTCTCGGACGGAAACGAAAGCTGCTGAAGGATTTTGCCACTCACTGGATCGACCAGGATTAACTGATGCGTTTTCCCAGAGGTGGCCAGCAACTTCCCATCGCTCCGCAATGCGATTGCCTGGGGGCGCATTTTCGGCAATTCCACCTGGATGCCTGCCGGCGTGAGCACCTGGTTCACCGGCGTTATGATCCGTCCCGGTTGTCCCGTGTTGACTGGCTCAAAAGGTCCCGGCGGCTCAGCCATAATCACAGCCGCAAATAGAAATACGGACGCTTTCGCCAGTGCTGAAACAAGGTGCATGCGTGCAGTATAAGTCGCTTAAAAAGCTTCTGTCGCGCAGAAAATCCAATCGCGAATGCAGAACCGAATTGAACTCAATTCAGAGAAGAGTATTGCGACCAACAAAGCTTGAGCTTCCATCCCGCTGCTGGCAAGGTGCTCGGCAGGAAATGAATCGCATCACCGCCAGATTTGCTGAATTGAAAGCCGCCCGAAAAAAAGGGTTTGTCGTTTACATCGGGGCAGGTGATCCGACCCTTGCCGCCACCCGTGATCTGACCCTTGCCTTTGATAAAATCGGCGTGGATGTGGTGGAACTCGGTGTGCCTTTCAGCGACCCGCTTGCGGATGGATTGGTGAATCAACTCGCCGCCCAGCGCGGTCTCGAAGCCGGAGCCACCCCGCGCAAAGTCCTCGAAACGGTCGCGGAAATCCGCCGCAGTTCGCAAGTTCCGATCGTCCTCTATATCTATTTTAATTTGCTTCACAAATGGGGACTTGCGGAGTTTGTAGAAGCTGCCGCGCGTTCCGGAGTCGATGGCCTGCTCGTGCTCGATTTGCCGCCCGAAGAATCTGAAAATTATGAAGCCCTCATGCAGCAGCATGGATTGGCCACCATTTACCTCGTCGCTCCCACCACTCCGGAAGATCGGATCGAATTAATTGTTCGCAGGGGACCCGGGTTTATCTATTACGTTGCGCGCGAAGGGGTCACTGGAATGCAGAGTTCCATCTCTCAAAATATCGGAGATATGACCGACAAAATCCGGAAACATACCCAACTGCCAATTGCGGTTGGATTTGGCATTTCCAATCCAGCGCAGGCCCGTGCCGTTGCCCAGAACGCCGAAGCTATTGTCGTCGGCAGCGCAGTCGTGAACCAAATCGCCACACACGGTAAATCACCGGATCTGGTTGCCCGGGTCAGCGCATTTACTAAAGAACTGGTGGACGCAGCCAAAGCTCTGTAGCACTTTTCCCCGGCTTTTATTCGACATGCAGGAACCTCTCGACGCTTTGCTGGATCTCGCCCACGAACTCGGGCGTGAAGACCGCCGCCTCGCCATCCTTGGTGAGGGAAACGTATCGGCCAAAATTTCCCAGGAGGAATTCGCCATCAAATCCAGTGGCGCTTCCATGGCTTCTCTAAAAAAACAGGAGATTACCACCTGCGCTACAGCAAAAGTTCTGCAATTGCTGGAGAGAAAAAATCCCACCGATGCGGTGGTCGAAACCGCACTCCAGGAAGCGCGACTCCGCCCGGGCCAACGCAAACCGGGCAACGAAGCCATTTTTCATGCATGGCTCTTGCAGCTTGAAAATGTCAATTTTGTAGGACATTGCCATCCCACATCGGTAAATCAGGTAATTTGTTCCCCCCGCGCCCGTGATTTTGCGGAACGCCGTTTATTCCCGGATGAAGTCCTCTGCTGCGGCCCATCGTCCGTTTTCATTCCCTATACCGATCCAGGGATTCCCCTCGCGCGGGAACTCCGCGAACGGACGAACATCTACATTCAGCATCACAAAGCCGTCCCCCGTCTAATCGTTTTGCAAAACCACGGAATCATCGCCCTGGGCTCCACGGCCGAATCCGTCCTCGCCTGCATCCTGATGGCCTCAAAAGCTGCTGAAATTTTCCTCGGCAGCGCCGCCCTCGGCGGGCCCAACTTCATGCTCCCCAAAGACGTCGAACGCATCCACACCCGCCCGGACGAAGCCTATCACCAGGACCAGTTGAAGATTTGACGAACGAGTTCGCTCTGGCGTGACATTTCCTGGCCAGATGCTTAAACTTCGCACGGATGTCGAAAAGAAAAGTGACGCTAGGGCATTCCCCGGATCCGGATGATGCCTTCATGTTTTACGGTCTCGCCAAAGGCCTGGTGGACTCGGGCGAGTTCGAGTTTGAACACATTTTGCAGGATATACAAACGTTGAACGAACGGGCCACCCGAGGCGAGTTGGACGTTTCGGCCATCAGCATTCATGCCTACGCCTACGTTTCCGGGCAATACGCACTCCTCCCCAGCGGCGCCAGCATGGGCGATGGTTACGGGCCGATGCTGGTTGCAAAAAAACCGCTCTCTCGTGCGGAAGTTTGCAAATCCCGGATCGCAATTCCCGGTAAGATGACCAGTGCCTTTCTTGCCCTTCAACTTTGGGCTGAAAAGCCAGGAAGTGACCTGGATCTGCTGGTGGTTCCTTTTGACCAAATTTTCGCCACGGTTCGCGAGGGTAAGGCGGATGTCGGTTTAATCATTCATGAGGGCCAACTTACTTATAAAGACCAGGACCTGGCGCTTTGCGCAGATTTAGGAATTTGGTGGAACCAAACCCAGGACGGTCTGCCCCTTCCACTGGGAGGGAATGTGATCCATAAACGTTTCGTCCAGTCTGACCGGAAAAAAATCTCCGACCTGCTCACCGCAAGCATTCAATACAGCCTCGACCATCGCCCCGAAGCCGTTCGTCATGCGCTGCAATTCGCTCGCGACATGGGAGTGGAACTTGCCGATCAATTTGTTGGGATGTATGTGAACCATTGGACGCTTGATTATGGAGACAAAGGCCTCGAAAGCATCCGGCGCTTCCTGGGTATGGCCCATGAACGCGGCCTCATTCCGCACAAACAGGAACTTGAATTCGTCAGCTAACAACCAGCATGAATATTCTGGAAAACATCGTTGAGCAAAAAAAGCGTGAGGTTGCGAAGTTGCCGAAACGCCCCGCTTCAGCGGAACATCTTCGATGGGCCGTCAAAACACATGGGCAACGGCGCGACTTCGCCACCCAGCTCCGCTTCCCGCGTCATGGCAAATTGGCCTTGATTGCGGAAGTGAAGAAAGCCTCCCCCTCCGCCGGTTTGATCCGGGAGGACTTTGACCCCGTCGCAATCGCCCGCGAATACGAGGCTGCGGGAGCAAGCTGCATTTCGGTTCTAACCGACGAAAAGTTTTTTCAAGGGTCACTGGAGTATTTGAGGCAGGTAAAGAACGCCGTGCGGCTGCCAATCCTGCGCAAGGATTTCATCATCGATTCGCTCCAAATTCTGGAAGCAATTGAATATGGTGCGGACGCCATTCTGCTGATTGTGGCGATTCTCACCGATGCGGAATTGAAGTTGTTTATTTCAGTGGCAAGCGAGGCCGGTCTCGATGTGCTTGTTGAAGTGCATGATGAGGTCGAACTGAAGCGTGCGTTGGATGCTGGTGCCAATTTGATTGGGATTAACAATCGCGATTTACGGAATTTTTCAGTCTCCCTTTCCACAAGCGTTGAGTTGATCTCCAAAGCCAAAGCGCTCGGTGCTCAAGGAAAAATCTTCGTCGCCGAGAGCGGCATACATACTCATGCTGATGTGGAGCGCCTTGCGAAAGGCGGTGCCCATGCAATTCTCGTTGGCGAATCGCTCATGCGGCAAAAAGACATTGGCCCGAAAGTCAAAGAATTGCTGGAGGGATGATTAGTCCATGAAAGGAAAGAATTTCTGGCTGGTGAAGCAGGAGCCCGATTCCTATTCGTGGGATAACTTCGTCCAGGATAAGGAAACCGCCTGGACTGGGGTCCGAAATTTCCAGGCGCGAAACAATCTCCGGGCCATGAAAAAAGGGGACCTCGTCTTCTACTATCACAGTAACATCGGCAAAGAGATCGTCGGCATCGCGAAAGTTTCAAAGGAACACTATCCAGATAAAACCGCGGAGGAAGGGGATTGGAGCGCCGTTGATCTCACACCCTTGAAACCTCTGAAAACTCCCGTCACCCTCGATCAAATCAAAACCGAGCCGGCGCTAAAGGAAATGGCCCTGGTCAGGAACTCACGCCTCTCCGTGCAGCCAGTCACGCCCGGACAAGCCGCGCGCGTGCTCGAACTTGCCGCGACAAAAATTTAGGCGGCCAATTTCAGCCGTTTCTTCTGAAGTTCTTCCATCAGGAGCGGCAGCGGCAGCGTGTTCATCACATCGGCTTTAGTGAGCCAGCCCTTGCGCGCGAGACCCGCACCCAGCCTGAGAAAACCGGCATGCTCATTCCGATGCGCGTCGCAGTTGATCACGCATTTCACACCTTTCGATTTGGCGTAAGACCATAATCGCCAATCCATATCCAAACGATTCGGGCTGGCGTTCAGTTCGATCCATGTTCCCGTTTCCGCGCAGGCATCAATCACCGCGTGTTGATTGACTGCGTAAGGCTCCCGCTGCAAAAGCAGCCGTCCGGTCATATGGCCGAGGATGTGCACGAAAGGATTTTCCACAGCCTTGATAATGCGGCGGGTCATGTCCGCCTCGCTCTGCGAAAAAGCGTTGTGAACGCTGGCCACCACAACTTCCAGTTCGGCGAGCAAATCATTATCGAAATCAAGCCGTCCATCAGCCAGGATATCCACCTCGGAACCGGTGAGGAGTCGGAACGAAACGCCCTGTTCGTCCAGTCGATCATTCAACTGTTTAACGGCCAAAATTTGTTGGCGCAGTTTTTCGGGGGACAATCCATAAGCCTGCACAGAGGATTTGGAATGATCTGTAATGGCCCAATAATCGAGGCCAAGACCTTCC
>JBQCGE010000077.1:0-4001 GCA_051955955.1 Verrucomicrobiota bacterium | reverse complement strand
CGCGTGAAAGAAAAGGAAGATGACAAGGCGCGCGCCCAGGCACGCAAAAAGGAAAGGGCCTCGAGAGTAGCATCCACGGATCATATTTTCGAGCTAAGCCTGGACATGGTGGAGAAGAAGCTCCCAGTGGAACCTTACGTGGCGGCAAAGGCGAAGGAGGATGGGGAACAACTGGCCCTCGCGTCGGCGACTGAATCTTCCGATCCGGATTTGGACGATGAGATGGATCCCGAAAATGAGCCGGTCATCGATCCTCAACTGGACGAAGTAATCAATGTCTTGAGGGATTATTCCAGACTGCTCGAGAAGAACCACCAAAGCGCGGTTGTTTTAAAGAACGACTGACTTCGTATTTAACGGAAAATTCTCGGAAACTAATTCGATACGGCAAAAAGCTCCCCGAAAATCGGCGGAGCTTTTTGCATTTGAGCGGCTCCCGTTTTAACGGAAGGCGGGAGGGTTGCCTTGGTTTTCTTTTCCAAGGGCCAAACCCGCGGGACGAGGAGGATCGCAATTATATAAATGGCGACGGTAAGCCCGGAACCGACCTTTAAGAAGTCCATGAATTTGTACCTGCCTGGACCATAAACAATGAGGCAGGAGGGTTCGAGTGGTGTCAGATATGAACAGCTCGCCGCGACGGCGATCATCATGGCGAAGGTTCGCGGGTTGAGGCCAAGTTTCATGGCCGTTTGAATGGCAATCGGCAGGATCACAACCGCGGCGGCCTGGTTGGACATTGGTTGGGTTAGCGCCACCGTCAGAAAGAAGAACCCGCTCAAAATCCAGAGGGGTCCCGAACCGCCCAGAGCGTTGGTAATCAGGTCGGCGAGATATGTGGCTGTCCCCGTTTTCTCCATCGCCACACCCAGCGCGAGCATGCATCCGATCAGAATGACGGCCTTCCATTCCACTTCGCGATAAGCTTCTTCAGGAGTGATGCACTTGGTGAGGAACACCAGAAGCGCGCCCAGCATCACGGCGGCGGGAAATGGGAGAACCTTGACCGTGCCCAGGGCGAGCGCGCCCAGGAAAATGAATATGGCGCGCCGTGCCCGCCGACGGTTTGGCCGTTCCTCTTTAACGGCATTAAGGATCTTGACCACATTCTCATCCTGTAACTGGGTGATGTTGCTCGTCGTGCCCTGCAAAAGGAGAACATCGCCCATACGGAGGGGAGCCTGACTTAATTTTCGTTGAATGTTTTGGCCGTGACGATTGATGCCCAAAACCTGCAGGCCGTAACGCTCACGAAAACGAAAGCCCTTCAGGGTTCGCCCAATCAATGGGGAATTGGGCATAATGATCGCTTCGGCCAGGGAAACCTCGCTGCTTTGAAGCGTCGGATCGCTCAGTTTGGCGTCTGCCTTGATATCTATTCCCGCGGTATCCTTGATTTTGAGCAGTTGTTCCGTTTTGCCCTCGACCATGAGAACATCCTGGCTCTGGAAAACCAGGTCAGGCGAGGGGAGAAGCACCTTGGATTTATCGCGGACGATTTGCAGGACCACAAGATCGAGGTCGCGCCCGAGGGCGGCCAGCTCGATGGTTTTGCCGATCAAGGGCGAGGAGGGTTGAATGATTAATTCGCTCAAGTAAGGGCGCATCCCGAAGTCCTCAAGAAGATCGGATTGTTGAGTGCGGTCTGGAATCCAGCGTTTTCCCAGGAAGTACATGTAGGCAATGCCGACAATGGCAATCGGGATGCCGACAGGTGCGAGTTCGAACATTTCCATCGGTGCCATTTTGTACTGCTGCATCAGGCCGCTCACGACCAGGTTTGTGGTGGTGCTGATCAGCGTTACCGAACTGGTTAAAATCGAGGAGAACGCAAGCGGCATGAGAAACCTGGAGGGGCTGATTTTGGCTCTCCGGGCGATTCCCATCACAGCTGGGACGAAAAAGGCAGTTGAAGCGGTGTTGCTGATGAACGCACTCAATAAACCAGCGGTGCTCATGATCACCAGCAGAAGGTGGTTGGGGTTGTCACCCGTGAATTTCAAAATTTGCCTGCCAACAATATCAATAACACCAGTTCGGAGGAGCGCGGCCGTTAAAATTAAAAGACCGAGAATGGTGATGACCGTATCGCTTCCAAACCCCGCAAAAGCCAAATCAGCGGGAATTGAATGGGTGGAGATCAGCAGGAGGACGATTCCAATCGCAACTACATCGGGGGAAATCCACTCCAGACTGAACAGGATCAGCCCAATAAAAATGATGGTGAGCAGAATTAAAATCGCGCTGGTCATTTCCTCCTCGTGAAGCGGAATGTTGGTGCATTCAACCCGTCGCCATCAATTCAAAAAGCATCAATTGAAAATAAAAAAAGGCGGTCCCCTCCACAGGACCGCCTTATTACCACCCCATCTCTCTACTCATCTGAACTGCAACTGGAACGTGGCGCCATCAGCAAACCGAGCACGAAACCGAAGGCAGCACCCATGCCAACGACTTTCCATGGATTTTCATGGACATATTGGTCGGTGTTTTCGGCAGCTTCTCGGGTTTTGCTCACCAGGGCTTCCTGAATTTCGCGCCATGTATATTTCCCCTCTCGTATGCCCTCTTGAATTTGGTTGGTTAAATGGTTTAGGTCGCTGCTCGATTCTGTTTGATTTTCCATAGTCCCGCTCCTTTCAAAATCCATTCCTATCAGTGCCAGAGGGAGGTTCAAATCGAAATCGGGATGAGCCCTGAAAGGGTTTTCGGGGAATCCGCCCTCGAGCAGTTTTTGAGCGAAGAGAGCCGGCGGAAGCCCTAGAGCGTGAGAGTTGGGCAGGGCTTATCCTGTGAAGTCGATTCCACCTGCACGTGACTGGCGCTGATCGTTTTCAACCCCTCACATACCGTTTTCCGGGCCAGCTCAGGGGAATTGCAATCGCGGCTTAAATGGCCGAGGTAAACGTGCCGGAGTTCGTTTGTCATCAGCTCGCAAAGGACGGTGGAAGCAGCTTCGTTGGAGAGGTGGCCGTGGCGGCTTAGGATTCGCTGCTTCACGCTCCAGGGGCGTTTAATGTCGTCCTGGAGCATTTTCATATCGTGATTGGTTTCGAGCACCAGGACATGCGACGCCCGGACGCGTTCCTGGACGAGTTTGGTCGCGTGCCCAAGGTCAGTCAAAAAACCGATGTGCCGACCCATCGCGCGCACCATGAACCCCACCGGGTCATAAGCATCGTGCGGGACGGAAAAGGTATCCACGGCCACTTCGCCAACATCAAAAGAACTGCCGGTGCTGAAAATGCGAAAATCGAATTTTGTTTTGAACTGAAGTTCAACCGCTTCCTTGGTGAGTCGATTGCAGTAAATCGGGATCGGCAATTTATTGCAGAGCGTCCCAAGGCCATTGGTGTGATCCGTGTGTTCGTGCGTGAGGAGGATGCCATTCAAATTTTCCGGGGAACGTCCAATCGAGGCGAGGCGTTCGCGAATTTGGCGCGCGCTAAAACCGGCATCGATCAGGAGACGGGTGTTGCCTGCCTCAAGATATGCGCAATTACCATTGGAACCGCTGCCCAGAATCGTGAACTGAACCGACACGAAGCGGAGGTTAGAAAATTGGTTCGCACGGTGCAATCGTTTAATGGGAAAAAGCTGAAAATCAAGGGTCGTAATTCAAACGAATAAGGCCGCCGGTGACGCCGGGCGCTCCCGTTTTTGCTGGAAATCCGCCTGTTTGGCGTGAATCCTGACAGGGAAATGGTGAATGAGCAACATTAGGGAGGGAGTTTCAATTCCATTTACGCCCATGGCTTTGTGCGGCTTGCGGTCTGCATTCCGCATGTGCGGGTGGCCGATCCGGTGTTCAACGTTGGAGAAATTATCGATCTGGCCACGCAGGCATCCGAGATGGGCGCTGCGGTTGCCTTGTTTCCGGAACTCGGTATTTCTGCTTATTCAAACGAAGATTTATTTCACCAGGAGGCTCTTCTGCAGGCATCGCTGGAAGGGTTGAAGCGGGTGGTGCAGGCGAGCGAATCCTTAAACCCGGTTTTGCT
>JBQCGE010000076.1:0-4403 GCA_051955955.1 Verrucomicrobiota bacterium | reverse complement strand
CGACGAATTGAGCCCAAATTAAGTAACGATGAGTTTTCATTCAATTTTTGGGGTTACATGAAAGCCTAATGCCACGTTTGTTCATGATTTTGCAGAGGCAATCTGTCAGTGCGGAAATATCGCTGGCAGTGTGCGAAGATGAAAAAGTGAAGCGCAGTCGTGCTTTGCCTCGCGAAACTGTCGGATAACGAATCGCAGGCACAAAGAATCCGTTCTCGAAAAGCTCGTTTGCCAGTTCCATCGCGGCATCTTCCTGCCCAATAATTAATGGGAAAATTGGAGAATGAGGGAAGGGAGAAGCTATCTGCATCCTGTCGGTAAACTGCTGAATACGGCCACGCAGAGCGTTGAGTCGCTCCAAGCCTTCTTGTGACTCGACAATCTCCAGGCTTTTCATGGCAGCAGCGGATTGCGCTGGAACTGGCGCAGTCGAAAAAATAAAAGAGCGGGCGCGATTCACTAAATAATCGGCCAACACTTGGGATCCGGCAATAAACCCGCCTGCAACACCGAATGCTTTTCCAAGCGTTCCCATTTGGACTTCGATCCGGTTGCTTACCCGCAAGTCTTCGGCCAGTCCGCGCCGGTTATCTCCGAATAATCCAGATGCGTGGGCTTCATCAACCATCAACCAAGTGTCGAATTGCTCCTTCAGTTCCACGATTTCGCGGAGCGGTGCGGCATCGCCATCCATTGAAAACACCGACTCGGTAATGATTAGGACCCTCTTTTCTGGATCTTTTAGCCTTTCCTTCGCGCACCAGGTCAGAATTCGCTTCAGGTCCTCAACATTGTTATGGGCAAAGACTCGTAATTGAGATCCAGCAAGACGCGCTCCATCGACAATGCTCGCGTGAACCAGTTTATCGATCACGATTATGTCATCCCTGCCGACAAGTGCGGGAATTGTGCCAAGCGCAGTGGCGTAGCCGGATGAGAATGCCAAAGCCGCTTCTGTTTGTTTGAACCGGGCAATTCGTGATTCAAGTTGATGATGGGGTAAGAGCGAACCGGAAATGAGCCGCGACGCGCCCGCGCCTGTGCCATACTGCTGGATGCCATCAATGGCCGCCTGTTTGACGGCAGGATGGTTCGCCAATCCCAGATAATCGTTGCTTGAAAAATTAAGGAGGGTTCTGCCCGCGAATTGGATTTGTGGTTGTTGCGGGGATTCAACTTTCCTCAACTGGCGAAAGAGACTGCTCTCGCGCAGGGTTTCCAATCGTTTCGCAAGAATGGAATTGAACGAATCCACGGGGTCTGAATGCGCCTTTGGGCGTGGAGCAGAGGCTTACCGCGCGGCGGCGTTTTCATCAAAACTCAATGCCACAGCGGTTTTGTGGGGTGACATTTTCAGTGAAGCCGCCCCACGCTGGGCCGCGTTCAAGGGTGAGCTTGGGAAGATACCGAGATACAAAATTCCGGCCAGACAGGCATACAATGCGAGGCGCATTGGGACGGAGATGGTGATCGGGGAATAATCCGGAACTTCCTTGGACCAGTAAATCGCCCGAACCACTCCCAGATAATAATAGAAGGAAGTGACGATTCCGAATAAAGCGACGCCAAGCAGCACCCAATAAATCGGTTGTGTGGCAGCGCGTTCGATGACGGCCTTCAAGAGCAGGAACTTACCGAAAAATCCTGCAAGGGGTGGAATTCCAGCCAGGGAAATCATAGAAAAGGCGAGAGAGGCAGCGAGAATCGGGGAGCGTTGATGCAACCCTGCGAGGATGCTGATATCCTCGTCTTGCGCCTGGCGTGTAATGGCTGAAATTACGAGGAAGGCAGCCAAAACGGTGAACAGGTAACCGAGTAAATAATAGAGCACGGCGGAAGAACCTTCGTAGGTCACAGCAGTAATTCCGAGCAGCAAATAACCCGCATTGCCAATGCTGGAATAACCAAGCAACCGCTTCAAATTGCGCTGTGGAATCGCGCACAGGTTGCCATACAAAATGGTGATGATCGTCACCACTACAAGCAGTGTATTCCAGTGGAGCGCAAGACTCGGAACAGCGTCGAACAGCAAGCGCATCAGCAAAACGAAGCCTGCTGCCTTGGACCCAACCGCAAGAAAAGCAGTCGCGGGAACGGGTGAGCCTTCATACACATCTGGAGCCCAGATTTGAAATGGAAATGCCGAAATTTTAAACCCAAGTCCAATCAAGACAAGAAAAACGCCAAGTACAAAAAGAGGAGCCTTGTGCATTGCATCCAGTTTGAAGAGTTCATCAAAATTCGTCGTACCACTCGTTCCATAGACCAACGCAATGCCGAAAAGAGTAAAGGCGGTGGACATCGCGCCGAGGATCAAATACTTCACCCCTGCTTCCAGCGACTTGAGACGGGAACGTTGATAACTGTTCAACACATAAAATGTAACTGTAATCAGTTCCAGCGAAACGAACAGCATCATGAAATCGTTCGATGAAGCCGAGAATAGCATACCGCTCAGCGCAAACAGGGTCAGCGCATAAAATTCCGTAACGCCAACGGGAATGCGATCCATGTAATCGACCGAAATGATCAGAACGAAAATCGCTGCCAAAAGAAAAAAACGTTTGTAATAAAGAGCCAGCGAATCCAGAACGAAGCTGTTGCTGAATCCATATCTTGGAACAGAAACATCGATCAGGAAACTTCCCGCTAAAATAACTGCCAGCAGCGCAGCCGCGAGGTAGCCCAGGTTCTTCTTCGATGCCTCAGGGGTCCAAAGATCGATTAGCAGCAGCCCAAGGCCGGAGACAATTACGGCGATTTCGATGAGCATTAAATTCATGGATTACTGATTCTGCGAAGCTGTTTTTTCGTTGGCCGGGTTCAACATTTTTACGATTTTTTCCGCAGCCGGGGTAATTTTTTGGGTCAGCGTCCGAGGCCAAAAGCCAAACCAAAGAAGGGTTACGAAAAGGAGTGCATAGGGCAACTTACGCCACCAACCGACAGCGTCCGAAATTCCAGCAAAATTATCCGGAAGTGGCCCGTGAAGAATATTACGAACAGCGCGAAGCATATAAATTGCGGCAATGACCAACCCTCCCCAAACCGCAATGGAAGTGACGAGCGACATTTCCCGATAAGCGCTGAATAAGGTCATCGCTTCACCAATAAAATTAGCAAAGCCAGGCAACCCACAACCCGCCATTGCAGCCATCAGGAATGCGGAGCCGATAAATGGCATCGCTTTAAGAAAACCGCCCATTCGGTCCATTTCCAAAGTGCCTGTTTCGCGATAAATATGACCCGAAATGGCAAACGATAATGCCGCAAGCAATCCGTGCGAAATCATGATGATTACGGCCCCCGTAATCCCCACAAGATTGAGGCTCGCAATTCCCAGAAAAACAAATCCCATGTGCGCCACGCTGGAATTACCAATGAGCAAATTTAAATCGCGTTGGCGCATCGCTACGAATCCCGCGTAGATAATATTCCCGAGGCAGAGCCATGAGAGCACTTGCATCCAAGAGTGGGCAGCCTGCGGCATCATCGGCAGGGCGATACGAATCAAGCCGTATAAACCGAACTTTTTCAAAACGCCGGCGTGAAGCATGGCGGTCGCGCTTGGGGCGGCGGCATACCCCATCGGAGCCCAGGTATGGAAAGGCCAAAGCGAAACCAGAATCCCAAAACCGAACAGCAACATTGGAAATATAATGCCCTGACGGCTTGCTGCCATTGGGTTTTGTTGGAATTGACGCGTGAGCACTTCAACATCAAAAGTCCGCGGCTCGCTCGAAAGATAAAGGGCCACCAACCCCAATAACGCCAGCAAAGCACCAGCGCTTAAATAAAGCGTAATGTTGAAAGTGGCGTAATTTTTATTTTCACCACGCCCCCAGACCCCAATCATGATGAATGTCGGGATCAACGCGAGTTCATGGAAAAAATAGAAAAAGAAAATATCCAAGGAGGCAAAGGCCCCGATGATCCCACCTATCATCACCAATAATAATATATAAAATTCCTTCACCCGCTCGGTAATTTTGTGCGAGACGCAGGTAGCGGAAAATCCAACAATCGCGGCCATCAAAATAATCCCGACATTAATCCCATCCACACCTACTTTATATTGAATGCCGAGGGCCGGAACCCACGAAATACTTTGCACCAACTGATAACCGACCTGCGCAACATCAAACGAAAAAAACACCGCCAGTCCAAACAGGAGCGATAATCCAGTTGCCAACAAGGCAATTACTCGAATCACGAATTTGTAATTGGCCGGAATAAACGTGATCAGCAGCGCGCCGAGTAAGGGAAGCAAAAGTGTTAATGAAAGGATGTTCGGCATGGTTATTTAAAGAAGATGAATAAGAGCACCGCTAGTCCCAGCACGAGCAGGAATGCATAGGTTTGGAGGTTGCCCGTTTGCGCCAGGCGCAACGCTCGTCCAGCCA
>JBQCGE010000075.1:0-2926 GCA_051955955.1 Verrucomicrobiota bacterium | reverse complement strand
AATGAAGCGGTGATGATTGTCCCTGCGACAATGGCGGCAGGAGTTGCGAGCGTGTCGAGAAAATGATCAACCCAGGGCACGTAATACCCAGTAACCTCCAGGACCGTAGCCAGGCCAAAAGCGGCCAATGCCATCGGTGATCCAATCCATGAAAAAGCGGGTGCCAAATTCAACTGGCCCGCATTGGCGGCGATGCTCATGACGAGCATCGGAACGAAAACTCGAAAACCGCACGCGGCGCTCAAGCCGAGGCCCAGGCAAATACTCAAGAGCAATTCCATATGTTAAAAACAGTTGAGCGGTTCAAAGAGTTGCAACCTTTTTAACTTAGCGGAATTTTTTGGAAATGCGATTTTTCCGCATTTAGCTCCCAGCTCTGATGCGCCTCTTCCATGGTCAGGGAACTTCTTATTATCCATGTAGTGCGAGGGTTTGGCTCTGTTGCGGGTTCGGGCGGATTGAGCACTTTGGCGCGGAAGATTAAATTCGAACATGGAAAGAGAGGAAATGGAATGAGCACCGCTCCCGGATTTTTTCTGCAACCTTGGCTCGGCCAGTGGGTTCCATGGCTGTATTACAGCAGTTACTGGTGGACGGTGTTTGGCTTTACCGGAAACTTGATGTTCAGCTCGCGCTTTATCCTGCAATGGCTTGCCTCGGAAAAACGCAAAAAACTCGTGGTGCCTACCTACTTTTGGCATCTCAGTTTTTGGGGAAGCGTGATCAACTGCATTTACGCTTTCCACATTGATAATGCTCCCATTCTGTTCGGCGTCTTCTTCCTTCCATTTGTTTACGGGCGCAACCTCGTACTGCTGCACCGGACGAAAAACACAGAGGTGGTGGCCACCAAGCAGGCGACTCAAAACCCGCAGCCGATTCGTTCCAAATTGAAAGTGGCGTGGTGATCCCTCTTTGAATGAAAAATGGCCGCCATTTAGATGTGTTGATCAACCTGGCGGTTTTCACGCTTGTCATTGCGGCGCTGTTCTTTGGCAAACCGGTTTTGATGCCGGTAGCGCTGGCAGTGCTCCTTTCATTTCTTCTCAGTCCAGTGGTCAATCGACTCGTCCGAATGGGCCTGGGTCGCACCATTGCGGTGGTTGCTGTTGTGTTGCTGTTATTTTCCGCGTTGGGCGGCATGATCTGGGGGGTCGCTTCCCAAATGAGTTTGCTGGTGGATGAACTTCCCAAGTACAAAGGCAACATTCGCGAAAAAGTGATCGATCTCCGCAGTGCCGGAAAAGGTTCAATGCTGGAGCGAATTCAACAAACGCTTCGGGAAATCAAGGGAGAGATCAAGCAGGCAGAAAAAACGAACCCCGTTGTCCACGTTCCGGCCGGTAAAACCAACGCTTCAACACCCGCGCCTGCGCCGGAACCCGAGCCCGTGCCCGTCGTGGTGCAAGGCCAGGGAACGCCTTCGGTATGGCAAACAACCACCGCGATTCAACCGCTATTGGAGATGATGGCTACCGCTGGTCTCGTGATCGTGCTGGTAATTTTCATGCTCTTGCGCAAGCGGGAACTCCGCAATCGGTTCATTATCGTATTCGGCCTGAGCCGCATGCCGACCACCACGCGCGCGCTGGAGGAGGCGGCGGAACGAATCAGTCGGTACTTGTTGATGCAAACGACGATCAACAGCGGTTACGGCCTCGCAGTGGGGACCGGGCTCTATTTTCTTGGGCTGCCTTATGCGCTGCTTTGGGGTGGGATGTCTGCGGTCCTGCGTTTCATTCCTTATGTCGGGGCATGGTTGGGGGCGACATTGCCGGTGCTTTTGAGCCTGGCGGTATTCCCAGGTTGGTTGCATCCCTTCCTGGTTCTGGGTCTCATTCTCACCCTTGAGTTGCTTAACAACATGCTGGTTGAGCCGCTGCTCTATGGACATTCAGCAGGTGTCTCCGAAGTTGCACTCCTGGTTGCAGTTGCTTTTTGGACCTGGATCTGGGGCGGAATCGGACTCGCGCTCGCAACTCCATTGACGGTCTGCCTGGTCGTGCTTTCGAAGCATGTGCCTGGGTTATCTTTCATCAATCTTCTCCTTGGGGATGCCGCGGTCATGGATTCACCGACGCTTTTTTATCAACGCCTGCTCGCGATGGACAAAATGGAAGCTGAGGAAGTCGCATGGGAATTCAAGGAAAAGCATACCTTGCTGGAATTTTATGACTCCCTTTTGATGCCGGCATTGATTAATGCCAAGCGCGACTTCAAGCGGGAGACTTTGAGTGAAAGCCATCTCCAATTCATTGTTTCCACTACGGAAAAATTGATGGAAAAAATATCTGCGAAGACGCCCGAACTGGAGGAGGAAACCGATTCCACTTTTCGTGGCCACATTCTCATTGATCCGATCGATGACGTTGTTGATGAACTGATCGCAAAAATGCTGGGGCGGGTGTTACCGTCCTCCTTGCAGGTGGAAATTGTATCTTCACAAACTCTCACCGGGGAGATTGTGGAACGTGCAGAGCGCGACCGTCCGGCGGTGATTTGCCTGGCTGCTTTGAGTCCGGGCGGATCAGCTGAACTGAAGCTCCTGGCCAAAAAACTGACCACCCTACCCTCTGGCGTAAATGTCGTTATTGGACGATGGGGTTTGCTCGATACAATGCGCATTCGTGAACTTTCCGCCGCGACAGGAGTGGCCACCATTGCCAGCACCTTGAGCGAAGCGCGCAACATGATCACGCAACTGGCACGCATCAATCCTGAACCCAGTGGCGAAGCGGCGGCCCACTCGCGTCCCGGTAGTGCAACGGAACCCGCAGTACCGGAAATTCGCTTGAATTAGCCCAATTTCGTCAGCAATTCCGAAACCCAAGGGGGAATCGTTAGGCGGCGATCCTCTCTTTCCTGACCCGGCCAATGGTTCTTTTCTTTTTGCAAAGCAGGTCGCTCTCCCGATTGAGAATGCGTC
>JBQCGE010000074.1:0-5321 GCA_051955955.1 Verrucomicrobiota bacterium | reverse complement strand
TTCGTAAATCTCGTCGCTCATTATGAGCACACCCTTCTCGACGCAAATATCTCCCAGCGCCTTGATTTCGTCCGGGGAGTAGAGCGAACCCGTCGGATTGCTCGGCGAATTCAGAATGAACAACCGGGTGCGCGGAGTGATTGCCGCACGCAATTGCGCCGGCGTGACTTTGAACTCCGTCTGGTCCGTGGTCGGCAGAATCACAGGAGTCGCCCCGGCAAGCTTCACCATCTCCGGGTAGCTCAGCCAGTACGGCGCCGGAATAATCACCTCATCCCCCTCTTCGCAAGTCGCGAAGATCACATTAAAACACGAGTGCTTCCCGCCCGAGCTCACAATCACCTGCGAAGGTTTGTACGTAAGCCCGTTATCCCTCTTGAACTTTTCCACAATCGCCTGCCGCAGCTCAGGAATGCCGCTGCTCGGCGTATATTTCGTAAACCCATCCTGAATCGCCTTGATCGCCGCATCCTTGATATGCTGTGGCGTGTCGAAATCCGGTTCCCCAGCTCCGAACCCGATCACATCCTGCCCCTCCGCTTTCATCTGCTTGGCCTTCGAATCAATCGCCAGTGTCAACGAAGGCGCGAGTGACGCCGCCCGCTTTGAAATCTTATAATTCATTCCGGACTCACAAATAATGGTGCGCCGCCCCCCGCGCAAGCACGTACCTACCCCCCATCAGACAATTACCTTCAGCTCCCTTCAAGCTCATTAACCTCTTTGCTTTCCTAAATTAATTTATCCCTTCTGAGCCGACCTCAGGCTTTCCCTGAATCTTTTTTACAATTATGTCCGGCCCCGATTGCGTGCTAATCTGACTCTTGGCAAAGTATTCAAACTGCATGACAAAAAGGAGTGTTGAGCCTGAAGACAGGCTGTGTGGAACCGGGATTTCCGGGTTGGACGAAGTTTTAGGGGGAGGGTTACCCAAAGATAGAATGTATCTGGTCGAAGGGGATCCAGGAGTGGGAAAAACCACATTGGCACTCCAATTTTTACGCCACGGGGTAGAGCACGGGGAAGTCGGTCTGTACATCACCCTGTCTGAAACCAAAGAAGAACTCAATGCAGTCGCAGAGTCCCACGGCTGGGATTTGTCTGGCTTTCATATTTTCGAGCTGGCCGCGTTGGAACAACAGTTGAAGGATGTTGCTGATACCACTTTTTACCAACCTTCCGAACTGGAGTTAAACCGCACCACCAAAGTCCTCACGGATGAAGTGGAACGCCTCAAACCGACTCGGGTCGTATTCGATTCCCTCTCGGAATTACGGCTCCTCGCCGAAACTCCTTTGCGCCACCGTCGCCAAATCCTTTCACTAAAACAGTTCTTCGGCGGACGAAAATGCACCGTCCTCCTCCTCGATGACCGAACCGTTGCCACCAACCGCGATGCACAGGTCCAAAGCATCGCTCACGGAGTCATTTCCCTTGAAAAAACATCCCCCGCCTATGGCGTCGCTCGCCGCACGCTGAACATTACCAAGTTGCGCGGGGTTAAATTTAAGGAAGGCTTTCACGATCTCGTTATTAAACATGGCGGTATCGTCTTGTTTCCTCGTCTTGTCGCTTCAGAACATCGCGTTGATTTCACAAAAGAACTCTTTTTGTCTCACGTGAAAGGACTCGACCAACTCCTCGGTGGAGGCTTGCACCGGGGCACCAGTACCATGCTGATGGGCCCACCCGGCACCGGCAAATCTACCCTTGTCGCTCAATACGCCTACCAGGCGTGCCAGTTGGGTGAGGCCGTTCACATGTTCATCTTCGATGAAACTCGCAGCACCTTCATCCAGCGCGCACAATCAGTAGGCCTGGATCTCGCGCCCCATGTGGAATCCGGCAAATTGAAACTCGAGGAGGTCGACCCAGCTGAAATTTCACCGGGGGAATTGATGTCCCGGATTCGCGTCAGCGTGGAAAAAGGCAATGCCCGAATGATCGTCATCGATAGTGTGAACGGCTATCTCAATGCAATGCCGGAGGAAAGATACTTAAACCTCCAACTTCACGAACTCCTCTCCTATCTCAATCACAAGGGCGTTATTACCCTCATGGTCCTGGCTCAACTCGGTATGATCGGCGCAATGAGCGCCCCGGTGGATTTAACTTATCTGGCCGATTCTGTGATTCTTTTTCGTTACTTCGAATCTGACGGCGAGATCAAACAGGCCATCTCGATCATTAAAAAACGAACCGGCTTTCACGAGCGCACCATCCGGGAGTATTCCATTTCTACATCGGGCCTGCATGTCGGAGCCCCGCTCAAGGGATTCCATGGTATCCTCACCGGCACTCCTACGTTCTCACCACTGAAGAACCTGGCGACTGGCAGTTAATTGAAATCTCCATTGAGAAAATAATTTTTTACTTTGAATGCGGCGAACTAAATATAACGAAGTTGAATCACGCGTGCTGATCCTTGCCCCCACCGGCAATGATGCTTCCGTTACCGTTCGCTTGCTGCAGGATGCGGGAATCTTCGCCACAAATTGCAACGATTTCCTCAGATTGACCGGGGAAATGCAGAATGGTTGCGCCGCGGTTATTCTCGCTGAGGAAACTCTCGGCCCTAAATCCATAAAACTCCTTATGGATACCCTCGATCAGCAGCCATCCTGGTCGGATACACCAGTCATTATTATCACAACTGAGGCCAACGCCAGCAGCTTCCTCAATAAACGCCTCACCTTGCTCGGCCCTGCCGGAAACGTCAGCTTGTTGGAGCGCCCATTTCGCCCCCTCACCATCGTGAATGCCGTTCAGGTCGCCGTTCGCTCTCGCTATCGCCAATACCAGGTCCGCGATCTCATGATTGAGCGCCAAAAATTGTTGACGAATCTCGAAGCCAATGTCGAAGAGCGCACTGCAGAACTCCGCCAGACCAATGCTCAACTCGAGGAACTGGTTTACTCCATCGCTCATGATCTTCGAGCGCCACTCCGGGCCATGCAGGGATTCTCCAAACTGCTCATGGACACCTACGGCGAGGTCCTCGAAGATACCGGTCGCGAATTTGCCCAACGCATCATGTCCGCAGCCGAGCGAATGGATGCCATGACCCTCGACCTTTTATCTTACGGTCGCATGTCCCGCTCTGAGGTCACCTTGGCTCCCGTTTCCGTCGAAAGAGTTTGGAATGCAGCCGTGTCTCAATGCGAACAGTTAATCACCGAAACCGACGCAGAGGTCTCCACCATCTCTCCCTTGCCAACTGTCCTGGCCGAGGAACCCATCCTCACCCAGGTACTCGCCAACCTCCTCAATAACGGCCTCAAATTCGTCCACGACGGCGAGCGCCCCAGGATCATTTTCCGCACCGAAGAAGCCAATAATCGCGTCACGATTTGGGTTGAGGATAACGGCATCGGAATTCCCGAACCCTACAAGGAACGCGTTTTCCGTGTCTTCGAAAGACTCGATGGCAGCCGTTACAAAGGCACCGGTATCGGCCTTTCCATCGTTCGAAAAGGTATTGAACGCATGGGTGGCACCGTCGGTGTGGAATCCGACCCCGGGAGCGGCAGTCGATTCTGGATAAACCTCGCCAAAGCTAACTAATGATTCTTAAACCAAGCCTATGATGGATTATGCCCTCGACCACTTTCCAGTCCTCCTCGTCGAAGATAACCCCGATGATGCGCTCCTCATGCAAAGCGCATGGCGCTCCGCTAAAATCCCCAACAAACTCCCACTCGTCACCGATGGCGAACAGGCCCTTAACTACCTGAAAGGCAAAGGCCAATTTTCAGATCGCGACAAATATCCCTTTCCAATTGCCGTTTTTCTTGATCTCAAGTTGCCTCGCGTCGATGGCCTCGAAGTCCTGGCTGAAATCCGTAAAGATCCCGATTTGCAACGCCTCCAGGTCGATGTCCTGAGCGCCTCCATTCGCTCCGCCGATGTTGAAAAAGCACTGGAACTCGGCGCAAACAGCTACATCGTCAAACCCAGCCGCATGGATGAACTGATCGAGATGGTCGCCTCGTGGAGAACTCTGGGGAAATTCAAGCGCTACGTCCTCCCGAAATAATCCCTTCTCCGTCCCCGGCTCATACCGAACGCTTCGCCTCACCTCAGCCGATCGCAGGAATCCCTCGCCTACCCCGCCGGGATTCCTAAACTCCTTCCCAAAACCATGAGCACACTCCCTCGCGGGGACCTCATCGCCCGCGCTACAGTGACCAATTACTCTCCGCCAGCCCACTTAGGCTGTTTATTTAAGTGATAAAGCATTTCACCAGCTTTGCGGACGAGGAGGATGCCTTCGTCTTCACGGTTTGCGTAATCCTCAATGTTGATGGAAGCAGGATTGCGATAACCGAGATTAATTTTGCGGCAGACTTCTTCTGGGATTCCGGTGGCGAGGGTTACGCGAACGCGAGGCGTTTCGACACCGTTCTCATACGTTCCAATGCCGTAAACGTGGGATGAGTGGGCGAGGACGCCCCATTGGTAGTGGTTGAATTTGTCCCACTGTTTCAGGAAGTAATCGCGGCAATGGTAGCCGACTTCCAGCAAGGTTTTACCATGGGCAACGCAGACTTCGGTGATGTGCGGCGCATAAATAATCAGCTCACCCCCATCGGCCACAACAGGCTCAAGCTTATACATGCATTTGCCACCGGTCCAAAGCTCGTCATACATCTTCGGGGCGCAACTCAGGACTGTTTTGAAAGGGCGCTCCTTATAGGTAATATGTAATTGGCGTGATAAGTCGCTCGCCTGGTCCCATGCACCTTCGGGGGAGCCGGCGAAAAGGCCAGCCAATTCCCCTTTCTCAACCACCATGCAGAAGCAGAGTTTCGGGATCTGGACCATGGCTGCAGCGCGGTCGACCACTTTGCGCACGGGAGTCCATTTGTTGCCGATGATCATCGGGTTCGTCACAACCGCCCCGAGCCAATGAAAAAAGTTCAGAATTTCCGGGCCGCTGATCCCGGGGAACAAATATTTATTGCCACCGGAAAAGCCAACCACCTCATGCGGAAAAACAGGGCCGACGATGATCAGTTGATCGTAGTCATAGACCAGCTTGTTTATGCGAACGGCGACATCCATGGCGAACAAACCGCCCGAAAGCTCCTGAATTTCCGAGGCGGGAATGGTGCCTATCTCCTGAAGCGTTTCATCCTGGTCCCAGGCATGGTTGAAAAATCGGACCTTCCGAAAATTGTTCGCACGTTCCTCGCCGGAAATTTCCAGGCGCTGGCAAATTGCTGATTCGCTCATGGCCTGGTGCGTTCCCAGAGCGATGAGAATATCGAAGGCCGCAGTGGCCTCCCCAATTTGCTTGAACAGTGTTTTGAAGAGCAACC
>JBQCGE010000073.1:0-4745 GCA_051955955.1 Verrucomicrobiota bacterium | reverse complement strand
GCTTTTCTCCGCACTGTCTCGTCCTGGGAAGTGAGGGAGAGGCGATGTTTGAGCCAGCCAGCTCCGGTGCCCAATGCTGCCAACTTGAGGTTATGTTTGCCAAGAATCGGACGGAGTAGGTCTTCCGTAACTGCTTCGGCCGATGGGCCAAAAATTTCAATTCCCGAAAAACCGAGAGTGGCCGATTGAGATGCGCTTGCCGCGAGATCATCCCAAAAGATAAATGGGCCCCCGCGCGCTTCCGGGACGAGAGATACTGTGACACTTGCGAACATGTGGCGGAGTAAACTATCTCAGAAAAGCCAGCGCAAGCGGCATGTATTCAATTCATGCCAGGGAACTATGGATAGTGGAGGAGATGAGAGCTTGAATTTGCCCAGGTGTAATCGGGGTGGTTGCTCCTTCTGTCGCTGCGACCAATGCACCGAGGGCGTTCCCGAATCGACACGACTCTTCGAGAGAAGCCTTTTTGAAATATGAGTGCATGAACCCCGCAGTAAACGCGTCCCCGGCTCCACAAGTGTCACGAACCTGAACGGAATAGCCCGGGACTGTAATTATATTTCCGTTGCGTCGACGAGCGACCACTCCGTGTTCGCCGAGGGTCACAACGCAAATTTCGAGAGGGAACCTCTCAAAAATAATCTCCAGGAACTGATTCGGAATTGAAGGCAGGCCGAGGAGTTGCGACAACGTTCCCACTTCTGAATCGTTCAACTTCAGAATCGTCGCGCGTTCCAGAGAGCTTTGGATTGTGGCGGATGAGTAACAACCGCGGCGGAGGTTGATATCGAGCAGGCGGATGGCATCGGGGTTCGAGTCGAGGAGGTTGTAAATTACGCGGCGGCTTTGTTCATCGCGTTGCGCCAAAGTTCCGAAATAAATGCAATCCGCTGTTGCCGCGATTTCCTCGAGCGGTTGCGATAACTCGATATAATCGTATGCCGCGTTTCGAACAATTTCATAATCGGGTTCGCCTGCCGCATTTAAGGTGATTTGAACCGTCCCAGTTGGATGATGGGGATCGATCTGGATAAACTCCGTGTTTAAGTCAGCAGTACGGATTTTTTCCAATGCGGTTCGGCCTAACTGATCGTTACCGACCCGGCTGCAAAGAAAGGCTTCGTTCCCAAGAGATTGGAGGCGGAGCGCAAAGTTAGCCGGTGCGCCTCCGAGGACTGGCCCGGAAGGGAACAGGTCCCAAAGCAATTCTCCGATGATTAACGTTTTGTGACCCATTTTGCTCATGAGGATTGGTTTATAAATTTCGGGCAAAGGCCATTGTATGCCGGTGTTCGACGAGGATTCGGAAGATCGCGGCTTCCGCTGCTTTCTCCTGCGCGTAAAGCGGAGCGGCTTGAGGCAGGCAGATGGCGATTTCGAATGGGCGCGGCCTCACCCTGGGCGGCCCGGAAAGCGCACCGGCAAGACCGCCTCGAATGATTCCGCTGTGAGCGGGAAATTGATCAATGACGCTATGGGCGTTGCGCGGGATATAGAGTTCCGCTTCGTTTAAAGCACCTTCGAGCAAGTGTTTGCCGGGCACTCCGCTTTTAACCATGCCGTAAATGCCAGCACTGGAAGAATCGCCATGCAGGGTTATGATTCCGTCAAAGGCATGAGCGCAAAGCTCAGATTGCAGGAGCAGCACTTCAGGTTCTGTCGAATTATTCCAAAACTCACGATTTAAATCCCGTTGCCGGGCTGAGTGCCGCGTCCGTTTTTGGAATCCGGTCGGATTGCAGATGGGATAGATGAAGAGAAAATAATCCCGCGCGATTTCCGGATTATCGTCCAGCAAACCAAGGAGGCTAACAATGGCATGAATCGTTTCGGGTTGATCACCATGGATGCCGGCAAAGATGCCAATTCGAATAGGGTCATCACCTCCGCGCGGCCCGACAAAAAGATAGCGGGGCAGGGCGAGGGTCTCCCCATCACCATTTGGAATCTCACCGAACGGTTTCGCCAACAGGCTTGAGGAACGGATGGCACGTTGGTCCACTTCCGCAAGGACCTCCTTCATGTCGAACGTTCGGTGCAGAGATTGCTTGCGCGGGCTTGATGCGGCGTGTTTGGCTTTGGTATTCATGGCCTTCTCCGGCTTTCTTTGCGCATGATTTGGTCAAAGGTTCCGCCTTCGTTGAAGTGCGTTTTCTGCGCCTGATGCCAACCGCCGAAGTAATTCTCAACCGTCACCAGGTCAAGTGTCGGAAATTGTTTTTCGAACTGCTTCGCAATATCCGGCGAGGCTGGGCGATAAAAGTTTGCACCCGCCAACTTTTGAGCTTCAGGGCTGTAAAGATATTCGAGGTAAGCTATTGCTTCAGCAAGGTTTCCTTTCTTCCTGGCGACTTTTTCGACCACGGCCACGGGAGGTTCCGCAAGGATGCTGACTGAAGGGAGCACGACCTGAAATTTATCCTTTCCAGATTCCTTGATGACAAGATAGGCCTCATTTTCCCACGCGATCATCACGTCGCCAATCCCCCGACTGACGAATGTGGCGGTCGCTCCCCGCGCGCCTGTATCCAGGACAGAGACGTTCTTGAACAACTTGCCTTCGAACTCCTGAGCTTTGGCATCACTGCCAAATTTCTTTTTGGCATAAGCCCAGGCCGCGAGATAATTCCAACGCGCGCCGCCGGAGGTTTTTGGATTCGGTGTGACCACCTGCACGCCGGGTTTCACCAGGTCGTCCCAATCTCTGATTTGTTTCGGATTTCCCGCGCGGACCAGGAAGACAATTGTGGAAGTGTATGGCGAGCTGTTGTGGGGCAATTGTTTTTGCCAATTTACCGGGAGCAATTTGCCTTTTTCAGCGAGAATGTCGATGTCGTACGCCAGGGCAAGCGTTACGACATCTGCATCCAAACCATCCAGAACGGAGCGGGCCTGTTTGCCCGATCCTGTATGCGATTGGCGCACCTTGATCTCATGTCCGGTTCTTTCCGCCCAATGTTTCTCAAACAGCTTATTATACTGCTCGTAAAATTCCCGGGTCGGATCGTAAGAAGCATTCAGCAAATCTTTGCTGAAGGCATTACTGCCGGCTATCAGCGCGGCAAGCAGGAGCAATTTAATCAATTTCATGCGGACCCTCCTCTCGCAAATGGTTTGTAGTTTTCAGCCGATGCCCGGAGCTTTAAAACGATATCTGGGCGCGGGTCAGGATCACATTTTCATCCCGACTGGTAACGGGCCGGTTCTGGCCGCCATCAAAGTCGGTATGTTCATAATTCAATGCTACCTTAACATTTCGATTTAGATACCAGTTCAAACCGAAAGTGTATGAAATTGCTTCGGTGATGCTGGTGGAAGGATCAGCGAACAGCGGAAATGTATCGTCATCGAGCTTAAGTTGGCTCACTCGGCCCGCAATTTCCCATGCACCCCAACCGGCGCTTCCCAGGGTGAATGGATGGAGAGGAGCGACTGGTTTGAAGCTGTTTTTTTCCCCAGTCAAAAAGTAGCTTGCAGCGACCTGCCATGCTGTGTGATGCAGTTGTTCGGTCACGGAACCAGCGACTGCACCGCCAGAACGGCGGACTTCGGGCGAGGAGATGGCGTATTCCGCAAGGAGCCCGAGTGATCGCCAGTAATAATATGCCTGGGGAGTCAGGCGCCACTGGGTGCCATCGGCGACTGTGACGGCATTTGTTCCAGTACCGGAGTAATACCCGAAAATGGATTGCTGCCCTGGTGATGCGAAGCCGCGCAGCGAACCAGCGTGATTTCCGTAAGTTCCAGCAATACCGATTCCCAGGCCTTTCAAGCCTTCAAGGTTGGTGTTGCGGAACGGTTCAGCAAAAATGCGCGCCGCGACATCCTTCTCGTCATCGGTCGTATCGACGTCAATCGTGCCCCCGTCTGGCGTTCCGTTAAAAACCCCAGCCGCGTAACTCAGCGCATTATCAAAAAAGCTGCCCTGAATTTGAACACCGACATCACGCACGGGTAAAAGCTGGGTTGGGTAAGCGCGCTCGATAAAGGTGAGATTCGCCCCGGACTGCAAACGTTCGAGCCCAACTGGCTGCTTGAATTTACCGGCCTGAATTTGGAATTCGGGCCAGAGTTTGGCGGTCATGTAGGCATCCTGCAGGTAGGAATCGTTCGAAGCGGATGCGGTCACTCCGGAACCAAAGTCGAGCATGAGTTTGTAATCGAATTTCTCGAATACGGTTCCCTCAAAAATTGGGCGGGCGCGGCGGATCAGGAACGAGTCGTTTACCGGGATATGGTCATCAATGAAGAATCGGCCATCCGCCTGGAGGTAACCTTTGATTTTCAGAACGAAGTTTGTGTCCGCGGAACGGAATTCGATTCCATTGGAGCCAGCGGTTACAATCGTGGCGCCTTTTTTGCCGTCGGACGGTTTCTCGGGGGTGCTGCCGTTGCGAAGAGTCTTTACCTCCTGCTCCAGTTGTTCGATGCGCTTAAGCAGCTCTTCGGTGTTCGGCTGCGTCTGCGCGAAAGTAGTGAGATTAAGGCCTGGTTGGAGGAGCAGGTCTCCCATTGCCAGTTGGGTGAATTTTGATTTTTTGATCATAAGAGAAACAGATTTCTGAATGTGAGTTATCTCTGGACTTGGTCGTGATCTTAAATGTTGGATGTGGCAGTCAGCAGGAGACCAGGCAGAAGAGTTCTCGCCTCCGAGAACCAGTGCCGGGTGACGATGTGATTACGACCAACATTGAGGCAATAGTAGGAGCTTACATGATAATGTCAACCAGTTTAGTGTAGAT
>JBQCGE010000072.1:0-4053 GCA_051955955.1 Verrucomicrobiota bacterium | reverse complement strand
GGCATATGGGAAGTATATACCACAGCTGCGAGGGAGGGAGGAGGAGTGAGGAAGAAAGTTTGTTTGTTGGAGTAAGATCACCACGGCTCGACGCAGCCTCGCCCCACCCGGAAAAGAAAGCAGCCATGGCGTGTAGGAGTTGGAGAACCTGAAACCAACGTCCGCTGTGCACTCGCCATGGCTCCTATATTTCAAAGAGAACGCCCATGCTGTTCAACCCGTTCTCTTGTGGAAAAGTGCCTCAGCATAGAGGCATCGCAACGGCCTGAACGGTGGTTTCCCGGTTTTCCGTACAGGTGGTCTGGGGAATTTCCTGACGAGCAAAGGCGCGGGTTACGGAACGCTTTAGTCGCGCTCGACCGGCACGGTTATTTCAGTTGCTTCAAGACTTCGGTGCCGGGGGTGAGATTGTTGACGACGCTTTTGACGCCCTTCATGTCGGCGACCTGGGCGGCGATGTTGCGCCCATCGGCTTCGCTCGGGACCGGGCCGGAGAGGGTGACGACGCCGTTGTTCACTTCGACATTGATTTTGGTGAGTTGGTCAGCGGCGATGACTCCGGTTGTTCCGGTGCTGCCGGTGGTGATTGCGACTTTGATCTGCTTGGCGAGTTCCTGGTCCGGATTGGCGACGGTCGGTTTGTTTTCGTAGTTACCGGCCTCCGCCTGGGCAGGTCCGCCAATGCCATTATCGGCGGCGTCCATGGCGTTGGTATTGCGTTGAGTACCGTTGCCCGCCGCGATGTCGGTGGCTGAGCCGTAAACCGGTTTTTCGCTCTCGGCAGTGGATGGATTGGTGTTGTTTTTGGAGCAGGCCGTGAGCAGGACGGCAGCAAGCGCAGACACGAGCATGGTTTGTTTCATGGCTCAACCTCTCCCCGCAGGCAGGGCCGGGCAATGCTCCTCGCGCGTGATTGGCTTTTCAGGGTATTTACGAATCCTGAGGGACGGCTTTGGCCGAGAGTTTTTGGCGGACGGTTTCGAGCCAACCGGGATCGGGCATGCTGTAGGGACGGAAGGTTTCGAGTGTGCCTTCGTGTTCGTTGTAAAGGATGGCGCGGTGCAGGCCGAGGAGGTTCGCCTTGGGGCTGTCGCAAAGGCTGACGGAATCGTTCGCGCTCATTTGGAAGAGGACGCGCATTTCGAATTCGGCCAGGAGTTTGCGCCCGATGAAACGGGAGACGTTGTTGAAATTATCGAGTGTGACAATGATGTGAATGCCGTGGTTCGGGCCTTCCGTGATCAGCCGTTGCAGGGTCGCGGGTGCGGATGCAGGTGAGTCGGGATCAGTGTTGAATGCGAATTCGTCTTCAACACGCAGCCGCTTAAAGTTTTGCAGGCCATGAATCACCAGCAACACGGGGTCAGGGCCGGACTCCTGGCCGGAGGGGCCACCGTCTTCGCCGGACGGACTGCTGAGGCCCTCTAATCGGGTTAAGAGGTGAGCGAGAGTTTTATCGATGTCGCCGGGGTAGAGCAGGGTGGGCGGATTGGGCAGGGTGGCCAGGACAGTTTGCAGGCGCTGGCTTTCGATGGAGTTGGGACTGGCAGCGCTGAAGTGAAGCCATTGCGCGCCGTCGTTCGGAAATTGGGCGCGAAAGGCAATCACGCCATGCAGTAGCAGCGACAGCGTGGCTTCCTCGTTCTGGCCGACCATGATGAGGTTCGAGCCGGAGCGGTTGCGGAATATCGCTTCGGTCGGCCCTTTGATGGCATTGGGTGCGCCCAGCCAAAAACGGAATTCCGCAGGTGCGGGGAATGCGGGTGCATCGAGTGCCTGGGCAAGCGGGGCATTACCGCGAATTTCGGCGGGGGCGTTCCCTTCAAAGACGATGGGCGGTCTGGTTTGAACGCCGCGGGATTCGGCAATGGTGTGTATTTGGCGGAGTCGGTCGGCCCGTTCCGGTTCGGGCAGCCAGACGGTTTGGAATGGGGAGTTGCCCTCAATCGCACCGGCCATGTCATTGTAAATGCCTTCGCCGGGACGGGAGAGAAGGCGCGGGGCCGGGTTCGACTCATCCATGATGAGGTAGGCATCGGCTTCGTTGCATTGGAGCGCGATGCGGATGACCATCTGGCCGATGGTACTGCGTGCCAGGGTGAATGCGCCCCCAAGGGTTTGGGAGCCGAGGATGACATGAATGCCGAATGCGCGGCCCTGGCGAACGATTCGGTCGAGCAGCATGGCAGCGGTTTGCGAGATGCGGTCCTCCTCGACGAAGAATTCCTGGAATTCATCGATGATGAGGAGTGTGCGCGGCATCGGTTCATTCGGGTGAGTGCGCCGAAAGCCAGTCAGGTCCTGCGCGCTGGCTTTGCGGAAAATTTCGCCCCGCCTGCGAAGTTCATCGTCGAGTCGATGCAGGACAGAAAGGCCGAACTCGCGGTCGCTCTCAATGGCAACGACGCGCGCGTGAGGCAGCGATTGGGCGGCGTAGGCGCGGAATTCGACACCTTTTTTGAAATCGATGAGGTAGAACTCGACTTGGTCCGGACTGGCCCAGAGAGCGAGATTCGTGATCAGGACATGAAACAGGGTTGATTTCCCCGAACCGGTTTTGCCTGCGACGAGCGCGTGCTGGCGTGTGCCGCGGCCGAGGGAAAGATATTGCAGTTTGTTCGCGCCCGAACGCCCGATCGGGACACGGAGTTCTTCGCTGGTGTCGAGGCTCCAAATCGCCTCGTCGCCGGGGGCAACCTGGGTAAATGGGACTTTGACCTGGTTTGAGCCGCGGCTCATCTCGCCAATGCGGGTCAGCAATTTATTGGCGAGCGCGGGGGCGGGCGGTTGGTCAAGTCGGAGCCGCCCCGCGGGGCCGGAGGGATGCGCGAGGGTGAACTGGCCATTCTGATATTTCAGAATGATGCTGTGGCGCTGAAGTTCCTCCACGAGGAATTCCGGCGGGGAAACCTGGCGCGGGTCCCAATGCATGAGCGTGTAAACGCCGCAGCGCGCGCCGCTGGAAATAATGCGGAGCAGTTTCCGGCTGGCGCTCTCCGAAAGATTGACCGGGAAATCGGCCATGACGAGGAAATGATATTTCTCGGCGATGTTCCCGGCAGCTTTGTTATAGGCGGCAATGTCGGAATATTCATTGCGGAGATACATCTGGATGACCTTCTCCATATGCTCGTTCAGTTCGGAGAGGCGCTCCTCAAACTGCTCGGGTTGGGTCCAGATACGGCCGTCGATCAGGTTGGGCTCGAAATCGGCGAGGTGGGTGATACCCGCGAAATTTTGGCCGAGATTGACCGGATCGAAAATGGTGAAGGCGACTTTGCCCAAAGGTGAGGCGGACAAAATCCGGAGCATTAAATTGTTGAGGGCGGCGATTGCCTGGTCCTTCCCTTCAGCAGGACTTTCGATCAGGAGCGAGCCTTGATCGGGAATGGAGAGCGAGAGCGGCACGGAAAATTCGGCGGGAAGGCCGAGCGCTTTTTCGGATGCTGAAGTTCCGCTGAAATTCGCGAGATTAAGATCGAGCCAGGCGAAACGAATTTGCGGAACAAAGGCGGGGGGCGGACTCCAATTTGTGTAAAAAGGCGAATCCCAGGGGGGATTGAGAAACTCCGATTCGCCAGCCATTTTGCGCAGGAGATCAGCCGGAGGGGCGAGGCGATCGCGGGAAAGAGCGACTAGTTCCTCATTGGCGTGGGAAAATTTCTTTTCAACATTTTGCCAGGTTTCACGGCTGGAATCCTCGAGCTTTCGCAGCCTTTCCTGAGAGTGGGTCTTTAACTCGGAAATAATTTTCTCATGGCTCGTTTCAATCAACTGGAGCGAACGATTGAGACCCTGGTCATTTCTGACCGAGACGCGGTTTTGCTTCTGTTCGAGTGCAGAGGGCAAGTCTTCGCGTCGACGAGCGGCATCAGCCAGGGCGGCTTCCCACTCATGGTTGAGCGTCTGGATGCGGTCGTGCGCTTCCGTTTTGATCCGCGTAGCTTCGGCCTGATGATGCTCGGTGGCGAGTTCCCAGGCGTGATTGAGTTGCGCCTTGGCGTTGACTAAACGTTGGACGAGAGATCGAGCTTCTGAGCGGGCGGTGAAATA
>JBQCGE010000071.1:0-4661 GCA_051955955.1 Verrucomicrobiota bacterium | reverse complement strand
GGAAATCGGCAACGCTCCCGCCCCTCGAATTGCATTGATCTCCGCCGGTGTGAAATCACCTTCCGGTCCCACCCACACGGATAGGGACTTCGGCTTTCGCTTCTTTTCCGTGATAAAATCGGCAAAATAATGGCGTGGATGTTTGGCATCCGGCTGCAAGGTTGCCAGTAGGTTCAACTCGCTCCGTTCCCCCGTCCCAAGATATTCGCTCGGTTTCATCGGTGCTTCGATTTTCGGGAGCCATGCAGACCCGCACTGTTTGATCGCGTCGATTGCGATCCAGTTCCACTTCTCGAGTTTTGTTTCCGTGTTTTCCTCGTCCAAATGCGCAACTGTCCGTTCCGCAAGGATCGGAATCACTCGCGATGCGCCTAGCTCCGCCGCCTTTTGAACGATGATTTCCATCGTTTTACCTTTGGGCAACGCCTGCACCAGCGTGAGTTGATACGGGAGCGCAGGAATCGAATTGCGCTGATAAACTTTGAGGGTCACCGAATGCCGTCCCACCTTATCCACGGTGCAGAGCAGTTCTGAGCCCTTTCCATCCAGCACCACCGCACGGTCGTTCGCCTTCAGGCGCAACACATGGAGCGCATGGTGCGATTCGCGCTCCGAAAGATCAAAAACAGATTCCCGACTGAGCGAAGGATCAATATAGAAACGATTCATCTCAACCCAAGTTTGAAGAAAAAGGAGGGAGGATTACAAGCAGAAGCCAATCAAGTTAAAATTCTGAGGCCGCGTAATTATTTAAAGCGTCTCATCTCCTGATCGTTCGTTAACACTTCGTAGCGAAAATGGTCCGCTATCGCTTTGATCAGGCAATCGGCAAAATGACGCCGTTTTGTCGAACGATTTGGATTTATTCGCTTCGATCTCCGAAGCGCCTCCCTCCAAACTACAGGGGGAATATTTTGATCATCTATGGCCCTGAATTCGGCCAGATAGGACTTGTGCAAGGTCCTTTGAATCCACCGTCCCCGCGTACATTTCAATCAAAACCGGCGTGCAAACGTATGGCGTCTGATGTTGTTCGATTAGTTTTTGCGCCCATTCTCGCATCGAACTCTCAGTTCGCTCCTGTTTTTCCGGAAACTTGTTCCAATGCGTGATCAGGTAATTCGTATCAAAAAGCAGACGAGGCATGCCCTTAACTCAACTAATGAACTTATCAACTCACCAGATAAGGAGTGGGTTGAAGGGTCGTAATCACTTTCTCCCAGTCGTGCGCCAACTCCTTTATTACCTGCCCCAGTTCTCCATCTGTGACCCTTCTCATCGCGGAGCAGACAATTTCACCTTGGATCCCCGGCGGTAACTGACTCAGCGGCCAGCGGTTCGGCCAGATGTCGGAATCCAAGCCGGCGCGCAATTCTTCCGCAATGGAATCCAATGCAACTTTAACCGGAGTTGCGATTTCCATAAAAAACTTTCGAGCGGTCTCAGAATCAGCGTCAATTTCTTCCTCTGTGGAGCAGCGAACATCCGCATACCAGAGCAAAGCAGAATCTGAGAATTCCTGGCCGGGGGTGTAGGTTTCCAGGAGGCGCTCCTCATCCACTTCGATACCGATACGGACAGCATCATCTCTTCGTTTGTGGTAAAAGAAAACCAGCTTGCTCATTTTCAAAATCATACCTTCGCACTCGTTTCTGTTCAACGTGCGTTTGTGCTTCATCTTTTAAGAGATTCAACAGGCTGCTCAGAAATTAACTCAGCACCCGCTCATTTTCCCACTGAGACCGCTTCAAGGCGGCTGCCTATTTCGTTCCATTAGCGGTCATTTAGATTAGGAGCGTGGAAAAAGAACTATCCGTTGTGATTCCGGTCTATAACGAGGAGGGAAACGTCCTGCCACTCGTCGCGGAGGTGCGCAAATCGTTGTATCCCCGCGGCTTGGATTATGAACTCATCCTGGTCGATGATGGCAGCAGCGACGCCACATGGGAACGCATTCTGGAAGCTCACGCAAATGACCCGCGTGTGCGAGGCATTCGCCACCAAAAGAATGCTGGCCAAAGCGCCGCCCTCTGGACGGGCATCCAGGCGAGCCTCAGCCCTGTGATTGCAACCCTGGACGGTGATTTGCAGAATGATGCGGGTGACCTTCCGCTATTGCTGGATGAACTCCAGACGTGCGACTTTGTTTGCGGTTACCGCGCCCGGCGAAATGATAATTGGCTGCGTCGTGTGTCCACCAAAGTTGCCCGCGCTGCCCGAAGAAAAGTTTTAAAGGTTGATTTTCGAGATACCGGTTGCGCCATGCGAGTCTTCAAGCGCAGCGCGTTGAAGGGTCTATTCCCATTCAATGGTATTCATCGGTTTCTTCCAGTTCTGGTCCATGCTAATGGGATGAATACCCGTGAAGTCCCGGTCAATCACCGCGCAAGGATTTCTGGAAAATCAAAGTATGGCCTGCACAACCGGCTCTGGCGCGGCATTTACGACCTGATCGCCGTTGCCTGGTATCAAAAGCGCAGAATTGGGGAAATCCCCTGTATTGAGTGCGAGCCCCACGCCCGTGCCGCTTAGCGGCTGGAAAGCGGCACCCCGTAAGCTTCAGGGTTGATGTAGCGATAATCTTCCATCGGGAGAGGTCCCTGGTAGGAACGAATCGAGTAGTTCTGAACGGCGGTGCAGCCGGTCAAAACAAATGTCACGCACGCAAACAGGACCCACCCAAACAGCTTCATCTTCATGGTTACGCAGTGGTTGTAATCGGTTTGCCGGGAGTTGGCAATCCGGATTGCAAAGTTTCACATCCCTGAATTTGTGACTTTTTTGCAACCGTTTCGTCCTGAATCTCGTCTTTGCGCCCTGCCTTTTCCGCGCTTATTGTGCGCTGGTGAAGTGCGACATTAAATCCCAAACGGAGGAAGAGTTGCGGGAGCAGTTCCAGAAATGGGAATGCCCCACCTACCGCGTGTCGCAATTGCTCGATTGGCTTTACCGCCGCAAAGCAACTACCTGGGATCAAATGACGAACCTGCCCAAAGCTTTGCGGGATAAGCTGGAGCATTCCTATTCGCTCGAAGTTCTTGAGCTCGCTCGCAAGCAGGGTTCACGCGATACCACCCAAAAGTTTCTTTGGAAACTGGCTGATGGAAGTTTCATTGAGAGCGTGTTGATCCCGGCCAACCCGGCTCTCTATGGCGAGGCAAGTGACCGTCACACCCTTTGTATTTCCACTCAGGTCGGCTGTGCTTATGGCTGCCGTTTTTGCGCCAGCGGTCTGGAAGGTTGGAAGCGGAATCTCGGTGTCCACGAGATTGTTGAACAGGTGCTCGCGGTGGAACGCTGGCACGCTGCCGAGGTCGGTCCTGAGAAAACGACCGAACGCCTCGTCAATAACATCGTAATTATGGGCATGGGCGAACCGCTCGCGAATTACAACAACCTGCTCAAAGCTCTCACGATCTTGAACGCTCCCTGGGGGGGCGGCATTGGCGCGCGCAAAATCACGGTCTCCACCAGCGGCCTCGCTCCGCAAATTCGCAAGCTTGCTGACGAGCCATTCCAATTTCGTCTCGCCATCTCCCTGCACGGGGCGACCGATGCCGTTCGCGATAAAATCATGCCAGTGAATCGCAAATATCCGCTCAGTGAGTTGACCGCTGCCTGCGAATATTACCAGGCCCAAAAAGGCCGGATGATCACGCTCGAATATATTTTGATCAAAGGTGTGAATGACGGCCTGGATCAAATCCGTCCTCTCTCGGAATTGGCCCGTCGCCTCAATGCCAAGGTCAATTTAATCCCATATAACCGCGTGGAAGGTCTCCCCTGGGAACGGCCCGAGGAATTTGCGCAGGAGCAGTTCGCGAATGCACTGAATGATCGCGGCGTGGTTGCCACCTTGCGACGCGAGAAGGGCCACGATATCGATGCCGCTTGCGGACAGTTGCGCCTGCGAACGGAACGCGAGCTTGCCCAGGCCACTGAAACTGCCGCTTAATTTCCCAATGATTGCTCTGATCGATTATGGCGCGGGGAATCTCCGCAGCGTTTATAAAGCGCTCAAGTTCGTCGGCGCGGATGTGAAGATAGTCACCCGGCCCTCCGAGATCGGCGATGCCCGTGCCCTCGTGCTTCCCGGTGTCGGCGCATTCGATGATTGCATCCACGCTCTCGACCGGCAGGAACTCCTGCGCGGCGCGCTCGATTTTGTTCGGGGCGGTCGCCCGTTCCTCGGGATTTGTGTTGGTTACCAGGCCTTGTTCGAGAAGAGCGAGGAGTTCAATAGCTGCGCCACCGGTCTTTCACTCTTTGGCGGCAAAGTCGTTCGCTTCGACTCCAGCAGTGGCTTGAAAGTTCCGCAGATTGGTTGGAACCAGATCGTAATTACCAAACCCGATTGCCCCATTTTCAAAGACATCGAAAACGGGAGCTACGTTTATTTCGTCCACAGTTTCTATCCGCAACCCGCCGACCGTTCCATTGTTGCCACCGAAACGAATTACGGGAACCGCTTCGCCTCAGCTGTCTGGAAGGACAACGTATTCGCCACTCAATTCCACCCCGAAAAATCGCAGAAGGTCGGTTTGCAGCTCCTCAAAAATTTCGTTTCTCTGGCGGAGTAAATCGCCATTTGCTTCATCATCCTAGATCAACTCGACTGGATCAGCCGGTAGTAACGCGGTTTGAATTCTCCCGGTGCTCCC
>JBQCGE010000070.1:0-5683 GCA_051955955.1 Verrucomicrobiota bacterium | reverse complement strand
GTTCTGATCTTGCTTGATTGCGCCTTTATTTCCTACCTTCGCGAGAATTATTTTTATGGCGAAAAAAGCGCTGATAACGGGAATCACGGGACAGGATGGATCATACTTGACCGAGCTGCTGCTGGATAAGGGCTACGAAGTGTATGGAATTGTGCGTCGGGCGAGCACGTTCAACCGCGGGCGGTTGGATGCGATTTACGACCCGCACCAGACGAATCGCAAACTGTTCCTGGAATATGGCGACCTGAGCGACGGGAGCGGGCTGGCGCGTTTGATTTCCAAAATTCAGCCGGACGAAGTTTATCACCTGGCCGCGCAGAGCCATGTGCGGGTGAGTTTCGATATTCCCGAATACACGACGGATGTGACGGCGACGGGGACAACGCGGTTGCTCGAAGCGATCCGGGAAGTGGGGATTAAGCCGAAGTTTTACCAGGCATCATCCAGCGAGTTGTATGGGAAAGTGTTCGAGGTGCCGCAAACGGAGCAAACGCCCTTTTACCCCCGCAGTCCTTACGCGTGCTCCAAGGTTTATTCCTATTGGATCACGGTGAATTACCGCGAGTCCTACGGGATGCATGCGAGCAACGGAATTTTGTTCAACCATGAATCTCCGCGGCGGGGCGAAACCTTCGTGACGCGCAAAATTACCAGGGCAGTGGCGCACATCAAAGCCGGACTGCAAAAGAAGCTCGCGCTGGGAAACCTGGACGCGAAGCGGGACTGGGGTTATGCCAAGGAATACGTGGAGGCGATGTGGCTGATGCTGCAACAGCCGGAGCCGGATGATTATGTGATCGCCACGAACGAAACGCATTCCATTCGCGAATTTCTGGATGTTGCGTTTGGCCATGTGGGAATGGATTGGCAGAAGTATGTGGAGATTGATCCGCGCTATTATCGCCCGGCGGAAGTCGACCTGCTGATTGGGGACGCGAGCAAGGCAAAGCGCAAGCTCGGCTGGGAGCCGAAGACGAAATTTGCCGATTTGGTGAAGTTAATGGTCGATGCCGATATCAAACTGCTCCAGGACCATCTCGAGGGAAAAGCACGGGTGACGTCCTGAGCATGAGAAAGGCGCTGATCACCGGGATCACGGGACAGGATGGTTCGTACCTTGCCGAGTTGCTGCTGGAGAAAGGTTATGCGGTGCATGGCAGCACTCGCGACCTTGCAAAAATCTCAAAGTCACGGATTGCTCACCTGGCCGATAGGCTTGAATTGCACGAAACCGACCTGTCGAGCAAAGCAGAGATTTCGGAAGTGATTCGCAAGGCCGGGCCGGATGAAATTTATCATTTGGCCGGGCAAAGTGATGTCCATAAGAGCTTCGAAATTCCCGAGGAAACCACCGAGAGCATTGTCCTGGCGACGGTGCGATTATTGGAGGTGCTCCGAAAGGAGCACCCAGCCGCGCGGTTGTTTAACGCTGGTTCGAGCGAGATTTTTGGGCGGCCCTCAACCGCTCCGCAGAACGAGGAGACGCCGATGGAGCCGGTCAATCCATACGGTTGCGCGAAAGCTTTTGCGCGACAGCTCACAGGGGTTTATCGCGCTCAGCATAAGCTTTTTGCCTGCACCGGAATTTTTTATAATCACGAATCTCCACGCCGAGGGGAGAACTTTGTGACGCGGAAGATTTGCCGGGCAGCAGCGCGGATCAAAGGGGGCGAGCAAAGCGAGTTAGTTCTCGGGAATACGAATTCGCAGCGGGATTGGGGTCACGCAAAAGATTTTGCGCGAGGCATGTGGCTGGCATTGCAGCATGATTCGCCGGAGGATTACATCTTCGCGACTGGCATTCCTCATACGGTGCAGGATGTGATCGAAGTAGCTTTTGCTGCGGTGGGGCTGGATTGGCAGATGTTTGTACGCCAGGACCCAAAGTTAATGCGGCCGGGTGAAACACACCGGCCGCTTGGAGATGCATCAAAGGCGCTGCGCCTTCTCGGTTGGAAGCCGGCGGTCACTTTCGAACAAATGATTCGCGAAATGACCCTGGCTGAATTGGCTACTTGCCAGCAGCCCACTTGACCATATTGCGCAGCAGCTTCTTGTAATTCGGATTATCGTGCGCCTCGGCATCGTGGCCCAGGGCCATGCAGGCGATCCGCGCTTTTGGATATTCCGTCACCCAAATATTAGGGAAGCTCTTTTCTGAACCGGGCAGGTTCGCCGTGGCCAAAATGTGAATGGGCGTTCCCTTTGGATCGGGAATGAAATGATAGAGCTCGTCCTTTAATGAGAATTCCGGATCGACACCCCTGGTGATCGGATGATTCTTATCCGTGATCTGCACTTCAAACTCCTGGTAGCGATCATGCCCGCGAGCGCCGCCGCCGACCAGTTCCGCGTTGTATTGCGGCCAATCATTGAAGTTGTACCAGAGCGCGGGATGAACCAGGACCAGGCCTTTGCCAGCCTTCACGAAGGAGAAAATAGCATCGCGCAATTTCGGGTCTTTCATCGGCTGGTTATTGCTCAGGTAGAGCACGTCGGTTTCCGGCAAACGCTCCAGGATTGAGCTGATATCATCCGTGTATTCCACCGAAGCGTGGCCGCCTTCTTCGAGCGTGGCGCTGTCCGACTTGTTGAAGAATTTATTGAAGTCGTGCGACGATCCGCCCCCAACGATCAGGACGCGAATCGCATTTGGATCGACCGGTTTTTTGGCGACTGGTTTTGCATCCTCTTTTGCTTCGGGTTCGATTTTATCGGCCAGTTCTGTCGTGATGGCGGCGAAGACCGGAGCGATTTGGTTGTTGTAACTTTCAATCGTGAGCTTATCGACCGGTCCCTCGCGACCGAGATTTTTTGTGAACCAACGAACTTGTCCGGTACGGAGCAAACCTTCCGCTTCCTTTGATTTAGGCACGTCGTACTTGGCGATGTAATCCGCGAACTCTTCGCCATTCTTGAGGATGAATTCTTTGGTCGTGCCATCCTTGAAATGAGCGGTGACCTTCGCGACGGGCTCGTGATTATTATTGTCATCGCCGCAGCAGGGATAGCCCCACCCGGCCACTCCACCGAGGAAATGAATCCGGTTGGCTTTGGCGTTCACGGGCACTTCAACTTTTTGCGGCAAGGTTTTCGAATAGCCATTTCCGCCTTTGAGGACGATGAGGTTTTTGCCGGTGGTGGTGCGATTCGGGCTCAGCACATCGAATGGGATTCCGTCCACCGTGGTGAGGCCGAACTTCCTGAAACGGAGCGATTCATTCACGCTCTCGACCGAGTTAAAGATTCCGCGAGTGGAATCCGCGGTTGCGGCTTTGGAGAGGTCGACCACGCGGAAACGATTTTCATCCGCGCAGAGGTAGGAAATCAAATCCCTGAGCCCCTCGTCGCCGAGTGCTTCAAAGCCATTTGGCATGAGCGACATGCCGGTCGAACGGCGGGATTTGATGTTGTCCTGCTGAATTTCGTAATCGCCAGTGGCATTGCGCAGGACGAGCGATTTTTGGTTTTCACGCGCGATGATGCCGTCGTAGCTGAAATCGTCTTTGGTTTCGATGCTGGCGGTGATGAAGTTGGGTTCCACAACGCGATTTGGGTCGACGATATGGACGAGCAAATCGAGTGGTCCGTGCGCGCCCATGCCGGTCAGGTCGGGAGCGAGATCGCGGCCTTCGCCTTTGAATTTATGGCAGGTGGCGCAGTTCTGAGAAAAGATCTGATGACCTTTCTGAACGTCACCCTGCTTCTGGACCGCTGGAGCCAATTGCGCGATGAGGGCATCCTTTTCTTTTGTTTCCGGCCCGCGAATTTCATCGATCACTTCCCCTGCCCGCTTCGCCACTTTGGCGTCGGGATGCGTGCGCAGGCGGTGAACCAATGCAGGGCCCAGATCAGTCAGTTGAATTTTCTTGTCGTGAATCGCATTGAGCAGAAGGTCGGCCCATTCGGGACGTTTGGTGAGCTGTGCGAACACTGGATCGCGCAAATCATGTTTCAGCGTTGGATAAACAGCGATCAATTCCTTCGCAACGGACTCGTCCGCAACTGTGCCGAAAGAATCGATCACGCGCTTTTGCAGGACGGGGGAATTGTCGGTCGTAACGAGTTTCACCAGCGCGGGGACAATGGAATCGTCCAACTTGCGGAGGCCGACCAGCGCAGCAGCGATTTCGGCGCGTTGCTCAACCCCTTCGTTGGCATCGGCCACCTTGGCCAGGAGCGGTTTAATGACTCCTTTCAATTCCGGAGTGAGTTCGCCCTTGTGGTCCCAGCGGGCAATCAGTGGCAATGAGGCGGTCGCGACGGACTCGTTCGATTTCAAAAATGCCTGGAAAGCATGGTTGAGTTCCGGAGTCCATTTGGCTTCGGTATCCTGCTTCAGGCCACGATTAAACGATTCGAGCACCACCTGCTTGAGTGCATCGGCGGACGCCGGTTTTTCGGAAAGTGCAATCAACAGGCGGGAAGCGGCTTCAGCATCCTGCTGAGCGGCAATCCGGTTGGCCAGTTCTCGCACGGTGCGTTTGGCATTGCTGGAATCGGCGAGTGCGGTGGCTTCGAGAATGGCGCGCTCCGGATCGCGGGCGAAGATGGAAACCAATGCTGACTCAGTCCAGGCATCATCCAGGCTGGCGTAGGCATTCCAGAGTGATTTGGTAAATTGCTCCGGGTTTTCGGAGGCGCTGATCGCCATGATTGTTTCGAGGCGGAGGCGACCTTCCGGGTTGCCCATTTCTTTCGCCATCGCAGCGAAAAGTTTGTTGTACTGGCCATATTCCGAGGCCGGAATCGGATAATTCCGAATCAATTGCATGACCGCTTTGCGAACATTCTCGTCTTTGGAGCTATAGAGCGCGGTCAGGAGTTTGGCATTGTGTTTGCCGCTCACGAGGTAATCAGCCCAGAGCGCCTGAATTTTACCGTAGCTCGAACTGTCGTTCGATTCGGCGACTTTCGTGAGTTGAGGCACTGCGGATTTGTCAGCATTTTCAAAAAGCAGTCGTTCCGCTGTCATGCGCACCCAACCGTTCGGATGATTTAATGCGCGGACGCGGTCCTCAGTGGTTTTGAATGAGGCTTCAGGAAGTTTTTTCGCCTGCTTGTGCTGCACGCGCCAGATGCGACCCATGTGGTGATCACGATCGGGACGAACCGCGGCGTTATTGGCGCCATGTTTAGGACCGCGCGTGTCGTTATGAATGGCAGCCTGATTGTAAAAATCGATTACATACAGCGCGCCATCAGGTCCTACGCGCGTATGAATGGGGCGGAACCAAAGATCCGTTCCGGCAATAAATTCGGTTTCTTCCCGGCCGGGTTCCTTGGAAGCTACGAATGTCACACCCTTGGGTTTCAGGAACTCGTTATGGACGAGGCTGACGGTCGCTTCCGACACAAAATGAGACCCGTTGAATTTATCCGGCCATGCGCCGCCATTGTAAATGCAGCTTCCGGCGGCGGCGGTGAACCCGCCCACCCAATCGATTTGCACATAAGCAGGCCGGGTATGCTTAACAGCCGGAAATACTTTTTGATGATCGGGCAAGACAGCGGACGCGCGAACCCCGCCAATGTTTCCTTTGGCCAGGATTTTTTCGGGCATGACCACGTGAAGGAAATGTTCGCCGCAAGTTGCTGTGGTGTAGAAGGCCTCGCCATCGGGCGAGAAATCAAATCCCCAGGTATTGCAACTGCCGGAGGCGACCTGTTCGATGGCGCTTCC
>JBQCGE010000069.1:0-2849 GCA_051955955.1 Verrucomicrobiota bacterium | reverse complement strand
GTCATACGCAAAGGGGATGAAAGGTTGATCAAAGTGACGTCCAACGCTGCGCATCGGGTGACCACATTGCTGACGCGGCAGGGCCGTCCCCAGGGGGTGTTGCGGGTCGCGGTGATTGGGGGCGGGTGCAGCGGGTTGCAGTACAAAATGGATTTGCAGGATGCGCCTGCAAATCGCGATATTTTGGTGGAAACGAGCGGGATCAAAGTGGTGGTTGACCCGAAAAGCGCGCTTTACGTGACCGGTTCGGAGCTGGATTTTATCGAGGCGCTTCAGGATGGCGGTTTCAAGGTGAGCAATCCAAACGCGGCTACCACCTGCTCGTGCGGGGAGAGCTTCAGCGCCTGATTCTGCATGGATTGCTTTGCCTTATTGGGTCTTCGTCGTGCGCCGTGGGTTGACCCGGAGCAGCTTCAATCCGCTTTCCTGACCCTTTCGAACCAGCATCACCCGGATCGCTTTCAAAATGCCGCGGAAAAGGCGGGGGCTGAAAAGCGATTCACGGATATCAACGCCGCGAATCAAACGCTGCGTTCGAATAGTTTGCGGCTGGCTCATTTGCTCGAGCTGGAGACTGGATCGAAGACCGCGCATGTGCAGGAAATTCCGCCCGAGGCCATGTCGTTTTTCGATGACGTGGCGAAGATTACGCGCGGGCTCGACAAGTTTTTAGCTGAGGAAAAGCCGGAGGGTTCGTCGATGCTGAATGTTTATCACTTCGAGCGTGCCCTGGAATGGACGGAGATTGTGCAGGAGCTGCAAACGCGGTTGTCGGTTCAAATCGCAACGCTGGAGTCGGAGCTGAAAACGATGAATCGGGCGTGGGAAACCGCACCGCCTTCGACGGGCCATTCCAGCAGCCAGGCCCGGATTAACTCGTTGCCGATTCCGCGGCTGAGGGTGATTGCCAGCGCGATGGCATTTCTGGAAAAATGGAACAGCCAGCTTCAGGAAAAGATCGCCCGACTGGCGTTGGTCACGTAGGCCATGTTCGCTGAAAAGTTTCACTCGGGCGCTTGCCTTTTCATTCATCGCAACTAACAATTTGCCTCGTGACCGTGGAGATGTTTAAGGCCGAAATCGCAGAAGCGCTGAAGGCCTTCGAGAAATATATCGTCTGTGTCGATAAGCCACCGGATGAATGCGAACTTTCCCTCAATTCATTGATGGAGAAGGCGATCAAGGCTTATTTGAATCGCGGTCCGAACCTGCGTCACGGGATTGCGCTGGATAAGCAGATTACGATTATTTTGAGCCAGACGGAAACGGAAAAGCCGTTGTGCGGGATTTATTTCAATCTCTCCTCGCCTTACCACAAGAAGAACGGCGCGAAATCCGCCGCGAAGACGACAGACTAACCGGGGTTTAAGCGGCGGCGACTTGCAGTTCCGGCATCTCGTCGGCGGCTGCGAAGCAACGTGTTTTCCATTTGAGCAGCCGCTTTCCGGAAAGTCGGATCAGCAGGCGCTTTCGCAAAAAGCTTCGGTCCCGGACGTTGCGGCCGTAAAAACGAGCGACTTCCATTTGGAAAACTTCCGGGCAATCGACCGTGGCCAGTTCGCGAATGACGTCCAAATCCTCGGCGAACCATTGTCGTTTGAGGCGGAGCAAAATCGGGGCAATTAAGCGGGCGTGCGGATACAAACTTTTCTTGAACAAGGTCAGTTCAAAACTTTCGAGCGGGGAGTGGGTGTAGGTGCAAAACAGGTCCTTGAACGGCGGCAATGCCGCACGGCGCGCACTTTGAGGCGCTCGATCTGAATTGACCTGTTGGGATGCTCCCATTGGAAAGGTGATTTGTTAGCTTACAGAAACGTTAAGCGCAACAAAAACTCTGTTTTGTGTTCAGGTTCAGCAGTGATTTTTAACTTTCAAAAATGAAGTAAAACTCAAAAGCTTCTATTATGAAAAAGGTGTTCACGATCTTCGCATTGGCCGTCATCTCACTCTACGCTGACTCTTTAGATCAATGGACCATTAAGGCTCCCGCAAATGCTCCGGCATTTTTTGATATTGTTTTTGGCCAGGGAAGCTTCGTTGCAGTCGGGCAAGGTTCCACCGTGGCAATCTCAACTAATGGGTTGGACTGGGAGACAGCGGATGCTCCCACGATGATCTCTATTGCTTACGGAGGCGGCATCTTTTTAGGAATCAATGGTCGCATGACAGCAACCTCCATGGATGGCCACAACTGGACGCGCCGCACCCTTGGAAGTACCCCAATCCCCGCTGCCGTTGCGTATGGAGCAGGTTTGTTTGTCCTGGCTGGGCAGGGCGGAAATCTTTGGAAGAGTACCGATGGCATTAATTGGGCAATGGAAGGTACCTTAACAAATAAAGATTTTACTGGGATTTCATTTTGTGGAGGAAAGTTTTTTGCATTTGGGAACGGAATGCTCCTGGTTTCAACAAATGCATCGAATTGGAGCGTCGCAAATATTTCTGCCAATTACAGGTTTAAATCGGTTTCGTTTGGGAATGGAGTGTACGTTACAACCGCGAACACAATTATTTTTCGATCATCGAATGGAATCGACTGGGAAAAAGCTGATTTTACGGAAGAAAATATTTTTAAAGGCTCCTTCGGTTCAGGTGTGTTTGTCGTAGGTGGACCAGCCAAAATTTGGACCTCCCTAGATGGGAAAAATTGGATTAGCCGAGGCTTGAATTGGGCTGGCAATAACTATGCCTCTGCGGCGGCTTTCGGATTGAACAGGTTCGTTGTCGTCGGTCAGACTGTAAGTCCTGGTCAGATCGCAGTAAGCGGTCCGTTTTTGTCCGATTCAGCACCGGTACTAGACTTGGGAGTGTTCAGGGGAATCATAATAAACGGCATACCTGGGCGCACT
>JBQCGE010000068.1:0-11376 GCA_051955955.1 Verrucomicrobiota bacterium | reverse complement strand
CCGTGGGTTCATCCAGGATCAGGATATCGGGATCGTGAATGATTGATTGAGCGAAGCAGGTCCGATGTCGATACCCTTTCGAAAGAGTATCCACGCTCTGGTGAATGACACCTTCAAGGAAACACATTTCGACGGCGCGGTTTACCGCCTTTCTTTTTGCTTCACCGCCCAACCCGCGAAGCTCGGCGCAAAAACTGAGAAATCCATGGACCGTCATGTCCGAATAAGCAGGCGCATTCTCGGGGAGATATCCAATCAATCGCTTGGCTGGAATTGGGTTCTCAATCATATCAAACCCGCCAACGGTGACCTTTCCCGCGGTTGGGGGAATAAAGCCTGTAATCATCCGCATGGATGTGGATTTACCCGCTCCATTCGGCCCGAGAAACCCGAGCACCTCACCGCGTTCCACCGCAAATGAGAGATTATTTACGGCGGTTTTTGGTCCAAAACTTTTGGTTAGGTTTTCGACTCGTATCATGCCTGAACTCCATCCCGCAATGCAGAGGGTGACCACGTGAACCGAACGTGAAACCCGTGCGATCCTTTGCGCGAACCCTCAACTAATACGTTTACGTATTGTTCGTTTTTGAACAGCGAATTATTTACACGATCTGTCAAGAGTTGCAAATTCATTCAAGCCCGCTCCCAGGCGCCTGGCGTGAGTAATTACTTATGCACTTTGAATCTCTTGAGGCAACCATATCACGAAGCTGGAAACAACAACACGGAACCCTGCCGAACCCAGCCAGAACGCTCCTGACGGTCGGCAACCTGTATCCACCCCGGACGTCTTCCCAGAACTTTCAACTCGGTTCCGTCCGGAGCGGTGAAGGCGGTTTGTGATTCGTCTAGAGGCCCCAGCCGCACAATAGCCTCCCGTTGCACCACAATTGCAGTTTGGGTGCTGTAGAGCAACGACGCCGAGACCAGCCACCCCGCCCAAAATATATACAAAGCGCCAAAAATCCATGTGGTGGTTTTGTATTTCCCAAGGAGTTTGGGACGCCATTGCGGTAGAATTAACAGCGCCAGCCAGAGCCACAAAAAGATCATCGCAAGCCAACTCACCTCGTTCAGCGACAATCGCGTGATGATATTTTCGAATGGACCAGGCACAACGGAAATGGAACTGCTGATGCTGTCACGCGCGAATTCCAAATTGGCGTGAATCTCCGGGTCACGTGGAGAAAGCACTGCGGCATTGGCATAGGCATTTATTGCCCGGCCAATCTCACCATTTTTGAAAAATGCATTCCCCATGTTGAAGAGAACATGAGAAGAAATTTTATTGTTTGCTTCGAGCCAATGATATGCGGAGATAGCTTCGGAATATTTTCGTTCCTCGTAAAATTTGTTGCCCTGTTCGAAATGAGCTTGCGCGGGATTTTCCCCCTTCACAGAAGGTGAACACGGAAGTGCAAACAGTATGATTGCATAAACCAGGAACAAGGGATTGGCACGTCGAAGACTCTGTGTTTTTGATTTGAGCTTTTCCACGCGATCAATCCGGAAGATTTTCAAGTTCCCTGATAACATTTGCAGTCTCCCGCTGAAGATCCAGCAACTGCTCGTTCGTGCGGACGGGGGCGTATCGAGCCTGGTTGCAAATCTCGAAGAGCGCATGAACCTGCTGAACCAAGGCTGGAGAGGTGCCGCGTTCGGTTAGACGGTGCTCCGCGCCTGCTTCCGTGATAGCGGATGCTGGAAGGTCCAACTTTTCGCCGAGTTGCTCCTGCATTAATCTGAAAAGGAGAGCATAGAATTCCTCGGACTTGTTCGTTTCAGCATAATTTTTCAACTCTGCCAGGCCGGCATGCACATAATGCCGCGTCTCAATTTTCCGCCTAAGTTTCGGATTATTTGCCAGTTTATCCTGGCGCTTTCTCCAGATGGTTACCCCAGCGAGCCCTAGAATTGGAATGGCTTGAAGCGCAATAAACCAGGGTTGACGCGGCAATGGAGTCGTAAAGGCGACGAATTCACCCGGCGAACTCTTGATATGAATGATGTCTTTTTGGACTGGCTGGGAGAGCGCGCTGGATGCATTCGCAGCAATGCCGCTCGGAGTGGCTTGTGAACCAGGAGCAACATTCACCTGCAACGGGATCGCAGGATGGCTCAGTGTTTCGTACTGTTTCGAGCTCGGATCGAAAAAACTCCATTTCAGTTCGGGGATTTCGCGAACTCCGGAATTTTGAGGGACGACCACCTGTTCAAATTTTTTCACGCCGCTGAGGGCCAATTGATCGTTGTACTCCAGATTACTGTTCGGTTTATAAACTTTGAAATCAGGCCAGTCAAAATCGGGAAGGCTGATCGCATCGAGGTTTCCAGCACCTGAGATATCAATTTTAAGAGTTACCGGATCACCGGCATTTAAAGCCTTTGGATTTGCATCAACAGCCCAATTAAACCGGCCAAGTGCCCCGGTAAACGTTGGAGGCGCATTGGGGGGCGTGGGGAAAACGTGGATTGTAAACGAATCACTGTTAATTTTAATAGCCCTGCGCTGAACGTTGCCTCCGAAAAACGAACTGAATGGGTCATTTGGGTCAGGCGCAGTGCGCAATAAAAGTGTCAAATTCATTTCGGCCGGGCCGAGTTGCAGGTCACCAGCCTTGGCTGCCGAAAGACTCATCCTAAAAGTGAGAACCGTGTACATGATGTTTCCCACCTGAGTTTGAGCACGCGTATAGGGGGGCTGTTTGTGTATGACAAACCCATCACTTTTCAACTGCGGGGCCTGAATATCGTCGGCGCTTGTGACATACAATTGTATTTCGACTGGGATCATTTCCCCTACATAAACTTCCTGTCGCGGTACTTTTAAGGTCAGAAAGGCATAGCGGTTTTGCAGTTTTGGATTCGCCTTTGTAACGGTGAGTTGAACGGTTTCCGTGCTGACAGTATTTCCATCCACCGTTACTTGAATCGGCGGGATTTTATAGACACCTGGTTCAGTGCCCGTAACGGCATAGTTCAGGATGATCGCAAAGCTGGACTGTCCATTTATGCTGGTGAAGTTCTGACTTTTACCGCGGTATTGGATTGTCAGGCCAGGGATGGCAGGAAACGCAGCCACTGATCCAGGGTTGCCGCCGTGGACCTCCAAGCGAAGCCCCGTGGTTTCTCCCGCAATGATCGAATCACGATCCAAATGGGCCTGAATCGTTGCTGCACTTGTTCGAAAAGCGTCAGTGAAAAGCACCAACACCGTTATTATCCAGAAAGCGCGTCTCATCACCCATCCTTGAACATTCGGTCGTGCTGGTTTTGTTTCTTTTGCTGCGGCACAAAGATCATCGCTTTCTCATCGTCCTTTTGGGCATCGAGCAACTGTTTTGCCTGAGTCGGAGTCATTTTGCCGAGTTTGGCATATTCTCCGGCCTGGGCTTCCTCAGGATTTTGGTCAGACTCCTTACCTTCTCCTTGTTGTGGTTTGGACTGCTGCTTTTTGTCTTCTCCATTTTTCTTTTGCTCATCCGCTTTGGACTGCTGCTGGTCCTGCTTTTTCTGCTCCTCCTCTTGCTCTTTTTTTTGTTGCTCCTGCTGCTGCTCGCTTTGATTTTTCTGCTGGTCTTGCTTTTCGGAATTTTCCTGTTTCTGTTGTTGCTGCTGCTGCTTTTGATCCTGGTTTTGTTTCTGGTCCTGCTGATCCTTATTGTTTTGTTGCTTTTGCTGATCGTCCTTATTCTTTTCGTCTTTGTTGTTCTTCTGCTGTTGTTGTTGTTGCTGCTGCTGTTTCTTCAATTCCTCCAGCTTCTTTTCAACCAACTCCTTGTTGTAAGCAGCGTCCTCGTCCTTCGGATTCAGCTTCAAGGCTGATTCGTAATGCTGCACGGCCTCCTGCCATAATCCCATTTTTTCTTCAGGCTTGGATGCGGCCTCGCCCAGGCGAAATTCTGAATTCGCCAGGTTATAAAATGATTGCTGCTGCAGTTGCGGATCAGGAGACGCAACAGCGGATTGAAACGATTTGATCGCTCCGTCAAAATTCTTCGATTGGTAAGCCGCCGTGCCGGCGTTGAACGCAAATCGTGCGTCGGTCGGATTTTTGTCCGCGAGTCGTTTATACTCCTCATACGCGGATTTGTATTTTCCGCTCTGATATTGCTTCAGTGCCTTTGCCGGACTGGCGTGCAACGCGGGCGTCGTTAACAGCACCGCAAGCAAAGCAACTGCGCTCGTCGGCAGTCCGCCTACTGGTGGTTGCGCTTTCTTGCGTCGTTCCGGCGTGAATAGTTCTCCCACCAGGAGAACGATGGCAAAAGCCAAAGGCCAATAGTATTGCTCCTTCAAACGCTTCATCAGCTTGCTCGACTTTTCCGTTGTCGGAAGCGGCGCGAGCCCTTTTTCGTAAAGAATTTCCATCGCATTCGCTCCCCGCAGGGGAATATAAAAACCGTTTGCCGCCATGGCAATTTGCTGCAGCAAAGGCTCGTTCAACCGGCTTTTTACGACATTGCCACTTTGATCCTTCAAAAAGACCGAATTCCCATTTTCATCACGCACCTTCAAAAGCTCTCCCGAAGCAGTGCCCACACCCACGGTGAAAATTTTCATCCCGTTTGCCGCCACTTTTTTTACGTCATCGAGAACGTGTTCTTCATGATCCTCACCATCGGTAAAAAGAATCAGCACCTTGTGATTTTCGGACTCCTCTTCACTGAAAGCGTTCGCCGCGGTCTCAATTGCTTCACTGAGGGCGGTTCCTCCCTGGGGAATAATTCCCGGCTCGAGAATTTGAACGCTTTGGCGATACGCTTCTTCATCGAGTGTTAATGGGCATTGAAGGAAGGCAGTGCCGGCAAAGGCAACCACGCCCAGACGATCGTAACGCGCCAATTTCAACAGATCGAGTGCAGCCAGTTTGGCGCGCTCAAGGCGATTTGGCTGAACATCCTGGGCCAGCATGCTTTTTGATGTATCAATGGCCACAATGATATCGCGTCCCCGCTGGGTCGCTTCTTCCCAGGTGAAACCCCATTGCGGTTGGGCCATGGTGAGCAGGAGCAGCGCGACCGATAACAGAAGCAGAACGCGACGCGCCTTTTGCCATCCTTGTGTGCCTCCAATGCTCCACTCCAGCAGCGTTCGGTTTTGCACAAATTGGCGAACCGCAGCTTCCCGTTTGCGCCAGGTCCACCAAAGAAACCAGGCGAGTAATGGAAGCAGCGCCAGCATGGTGTAAAACATCCTTGGATGAACAAAATTCATGGCAAACGCCTCCAGACCGTGTTGCTTAGTATAATTTCTAAAAGAACCAAAACCAACCCCGCCAAAACGAACCAATGGAACAGCTCGCGGTACCGTTGGAATTTCTTTACTTCAGTCTCGGTTTTTTCCAGGCGATCAATCTCGTCATAAATTTTCCGCAACGTCGCTGTGTTATCCGCCCGATAATATTTGCCTCCGGTTTTTTCCGCCACCTGGGTTAAAGTTTCCTCGTCGATATCCACTTGCTGATCGATATAACTCTTCTGGCCAAACACGTTGATATAAGGGACACGCGCGACCCCTCGCGTGCCCACGCCGATGGTGTAAATGCGCATTCCGAGCGCCTGGGCAGCTTCCGCCGCGGTGATGGGTGGAATTTTTCCGGCATTGTTCTGGCCATCGGTCATCAGCACAATGATTTTGCTCTTACCCTGGATTTCGCGCAGGCGATTCACCGCCGCACTGATTGCTGAACCTATTGCGGTCCCATCTTCGAGCGAGCCAATGGTGAGTCGGTCCAAATTTTTAAGCAGAAAATCATGGTCAAGGGTTAATGGAGCTGCGATGTAGGCACGCCCTGCAAATGCCACTAACCCGATCCGGTCACTGGCACGCTTTTCCACAAATTTTTCGAGCACATCTTTTGCAATCACGAGGCGATTAACCGGCTCACCCTTCAATTCAAAATCTTCCGCTGCCATGCTTCCCGAGAGATCGACAGCCGGAACGATGTCGATCCCGCTCGCCTTGATTTTTGCCTGGCCTTCGCCGAGTTGGGGACGCGCGAGGGCAAGGAGAAACAGGGCTAGGGCAACCCACCGCATCCTCAGAAGAACGGTGCCGATGCTGGACCGGTTGATCCCAATAATGTTTTTAACGAGATTGGCTGAGGAATAAAGGAACGCGGTCTGTCGACCCATGCGCGACTTCAACCACGCAAGCACAGGTATGACAAGCAGCAGGAGCAATAGCCATGGATGCGCGAAGGAGAAGCTCATTTTGATTGAGCCTCCATTCGAGTTGAGGGCTCCGTCGGCAGAGGTGCGGTTTCATCCACCAGGCGCGAAGCGGATGCGAGCAGATTTTGCAGCTCCTCGATGGTCGGTTCGAATCGGGCAAACTTAACCATGTCGCATTCGCCCAGAAAATCAGTGAGGAAAGCTTGCTGGTTTGAGTTCAAAGCATCGCTCCCCTGAATTTCCAGGAGGAATTCCTCAGTCGTGCGTTCCGGTGCCCGCAGGTTGAAACGCTCTTCTAAATAATTGCGGATCACATCCGAAACGAGAGAACAGAATTTGTATGGCTCTGAAAAAAGCTGGCTCGCCAGACGCAGGCGCTCCTTCGCCTTGATATGGGGTGGGATAACCGGTTCGGCTTTAGGTTGGAGCCGCTTCTTGCTCCACTTTTTCCAAACGAACCAGAGTGCAAGCAACAGAGCGAGCGCGCCAAGAATCCAAAAAATCCAGAGATAACCGCTGGGGATATAGACCGGCGGACGAATTCCATGAATGTCCTCAGAAAGCGCAACTGAGTTGGTGGTCGGCGTCGCTGGCAAGACCAATGCCGGAGCTGATGAGGAATTAGAGGCCATGACGCAATCGCTTTTCCCGCGACTCAAAAAAACGACCGAGTGCGCCGGCATACGGTTCTCCCGTTTTAAGCTGGATCGAGTCCACTCGTGAGGCGGTGAACAGTTTCTTCAGTTCGGATTGCGCGCGAGCCTGCCTTTCAGCGAAGGCCTTCCTTTTTCGTTCATCACCCGTGTTGACTTCAACCAGTTCGCCGGTTTCGGCGTCGCGCAGGAGGATATAACCGAGCGCGGGAAGTTGCAGTTCGTATTTATCCACGATTTGCACGGCGACAACATCATGCCTGCGGTTGGCCTGCTTGAGAGCAGTCGAAGATGCGAGCCCCAGCGTTTGCGACAGGACTGCGCTGCGTTTCAAGTGCGCGCTGATGTTTGCACGTGTGGGTTGGGTTTGTCCGAGGAAATCTGAGATTACGACAACGATTGCTTTGTGCCGCGTGACGCGATTCAGGAAATCAAGCGCAAGGTCAAGATTTGTCCCCTGGCGTTTCGGTTCATGGAAAAGTATTTCACGGATGACACGAAGGACATGTCGACGGCCCTTTTTCGGAGGAATAAATTTCTCAACCTGGTCCGTAAAAAGTATCAGTCCTGCCTTATCATTGTTTCGAATGGCCGAAATCGCGAGCACACTGGCAATCTCCGCCGCCAGTTCCCGCTTTGTTTGTTCTCCCGAGCCGAATAGTTCTGATCCCGAACAATCCACCATCAGCATCACCGTCAGTTCGCGTTCCTCGACAAATTTTTTGATGAAAGGATGGTTCATGCGCGCGGTCACATTCCAATCAATCGCGCGCACTTCATCCCCTGGCTGATATTCCCGAACTTCCTCGAAGTTCATCCCCTGCCCTTTGAAGACACTATGGTACTGCCCGGCCAGGGTCTCGTTCACCAAACGCAACGAGCGCAACTCAATTTGCCGGATTTTCTTAAGTATCTCCTTCGGGATCATGCCGCGTTAAACAAAGTGCGATTTTCAAGGAACGGGCAGTTCATCAAAAATTTTCTGGATGATCGTCTCGCTTGTTTTTTCCTCCGCCTCAGCTTCGTAGGTAATCGCCACCCGATGGCGCAACACATCCATGCCGATGCTCTTTACATCCTGGGGAGTGACGTATCCCCTGCCCTTTAAAAATGCATAAGCCTTGGCCGCCAGCGTCAGCGAAATCGTGGCGCGTGGCGATGCACCCATCAGAATAAAATCTTTTACATCAATTTTATAAGCTTGAGGATCACGAGTGGCACAGACGAGGTCCACGATGTAGTCCTTAACTTTGTCATCCATGTAGATTTCATTGATGATCTGGCGGGCGTGCAAAATATCGTGCGGATCAACCACTGGAGTGACCTTGGGGAGGTTCTCGGTACGCGCCATCACATCAAGGATTTGGCGTTCTTCAGCGCGGGACGGATAAACGATCTTCAACTTGAGCATGAAGCGGTCAACCTGCGCTTCAGGCAGCGGATAAGTTCCTTCCTGCTCAATTGGATTTTGCGTCGCCAAAACCAAAAATGGCTCCTCGAGTTTAAAGGTCTGTTCGCCAATCGTGACCTGCTTTTCCTGCATTGCTTCCAGCAAAGCGCTTTGCACTTTTGCCGGCGCGCGGTTGATTTCGTCCGCCAGTACCAGGTTTGCGAAGATCGGGCCGCGGCGGGTGGTGAAATTGCCCGTTTGCGGATTATAAATCTGCGTGCCGACAACATCGGCTGGCAACATGTCCGGCGTGAATTGCAGTCGTGAAAATTTGACGTTCAGCGAAGAAGCGAGCGATTTTACGGCCAATGTTTTCGCAAGACCGGGCACACCTTCGAGGAGGACATGGCCATTGGCGAGCAGGCCAATGCAAAGCCGCTCCAGCAAGTAGCGCTGTCCGATAATAACCCGATTCAGTTCCGTGAAGAGAGGCTGGACAAATGCACTCGCTCTTTGCACCTCTTCATTAATTGCTGTAACACCCGCACTCATGGCTCAAGATTTAATACAATATCACGCAAGACTCTCCAGGGGCTGAAGATGCCCCGCGCACTTTGATAAGGCAAAAGTTTTCAGCTTTTGGCCTGATCATCTCGCGCCATTTCGAAAAACGGAAATTTTGAGTAAAATATTCAATCCATTTCCCTCGAACTTCCCCAGCCATTCCCCCACTTGCGGGCAGTCAGGAGTTCCTTACTATCATGGGCGTGATTCGAAACGGATTTTTTTTGGGTTGGATTGTATTATGGTTCGCCAGCGTAAATATATTCGGCCAGCTTGATCCCGAAAAACGGCGCTCAATCCAGCTCGGATACAATCAACCACTGGAAGGGCGGGCTCCCATCGCCGCTTATGGTTTCTTCTATTATAACAATCCCCATTTCATCGACACCAACATGGTCTTGCGGCTGGCGATTGCACCGATTTATTTCGATGGTGAACTGGGCTTTAAAAACCTGATCTCCCCAACGACGGATTTGGGCATTGGAGTCGCTGGAGGCGGTTTTGCGGATAGTTACTCTGAAATTCGAAGAGGCAATTATCTCCGGGAGGAATCGTTCACCGGCCATGGCGGAGAAGTGAACGCCAGTATTTATCAGCTCCTCAACCCCGGTTGGGAAGTGCCACTCTATTTTGTGGCGCGCGCAGGGGTGCATCGCTCGATGTTTGAAGATGACAGTGACACAGCGGATAATTTTGACCTGCCACCCGATTACAATTCTTACAATTTCCGCGCTGGATTGCGCCTGGGAGGACGAGAGCCATCAATGACTTCGCCGCTGGCATTTGAAGTTTCGCTTTGGTACCAATTAAATGTCCGTGGCGAACATGGCGCTTACGGGTTCGCCAATGACCGGGAGTTAAATGCGCAAAGCCATCTATTTTGGGGTCGGACACTCCTGAAATACACATTCGAAGAGAGCCAGCAATATTTCGACGTCGGTTTGACGCTGGGCGGGTCGATGAATGCCGACCGACTGAGCGCTTATCGGCTTGGTGGAATGCTTCCATTCGCCTCCGAGTTTCCCTTGAGTATTCCAGGCTATTATTTCCAGGAACTCTCCGCCGAAAGATTCGCCCTGATCAATACCGAGTATTCCCTCCCGATTACCCCCGGCAAAAGCTGGCGTTTCAGTGTTTATGGTGCCGCTGCCCCAATTGATTACATTAACGGACTTGAAGCGGACAGTGATTGGCAATCGGGCGTGGGAGCGGGAATTACCTATCTCTCTCCGAGACGAGCGTGGTTTATTTCACTCATTTATGGCCACGGTTTCCAGTCCATCCGTCATGGGGACGAAGGTTCGAACCAGGTAGGCCTTGTTTTTCAGTATGATTTCGAAGCGACTAAACGTTTTCCATTCCGTCCATTCGAGCCGCGCCTGACCCCATACGGCTCGCGTGCGGGAGAACGAATATTCCGTTAATCAACTTTGCTCACTCCATGAAAATAATTTTTTCGGTTTTCCTGGCCCTTGCTCTTCCTGCGATTTTTGCAGCTGATTTGCCCCTATATCAAACACGGGCAAATCACGATCCCGATGGGATCGGAAAATTCTATCTGGGCCGCGAAATTGCACATGTTATGGGACATCAGGGGGCTGATTGGCTTGAACGCCCGGAGCGAACAACTGAGGAAGCTCCCGATAAACTGGTGGAATTACTCCAACTTAAACCGGGCGACAACGTGGCTGATATCGGAGCTGGAACTGGCTACATGACGTGGCGCATGGCGAAGCGAGTCCAACCAAATGGGAAAATTTACGCAGTCGATATCCAACCGGAAATGATCGACCTGTTAAAGGAACAGATGAAGGAGCGCTCTATTACTAATGTGGTGCCGGTGCTGGGGACCATCAGTGATCCGAAACTCCCCGCCGACAGCATTGATCTCGCGATCATGGTTGATGTCTATCACGAATTCTCAGAACCGGTTGAAATGATGAAGAACATTATGGCTGGCTTGAAGAATGGCGGGCGGGTTGCCTTCGTGGAATATCGCGCGGAAGACGCCAACGTGCCGATCAAACCGCTGCATAAAATGAGCGTGGCGCAGGTGCGAAAGGAAGCTGAAGCGGCTGGGTTAACCTGGCAAAAGACGATTGAAGAATTGCCTCGCCAACATTTAATCATCTTCCAAAAAAAGTGACTCTTCCAAAGCACAAAAACTCCGGGCATTCGAAAACACCCGGAGTTTGAATTCAGTTTCGTCGCGGATTACAAATTCTTTAATTTACCACCGTAAATCGCGTTGGGCCCGAGTAATTGCTCGATCCGCAGCAGTTGGTTGTACTTTGCCACGCGATCCGTGCGGCTCAGCGAACCAGTCTTGATCTGCCCAGCGTTCGTTGCGACAGCGATATCAGCAATCGTTGCATCTTCCGTTTCACCCGAACGATGGCTGATGACTGCGGTGTAATCGTTATCCTGCGCCAATTCAACCGCGTCCAGGGTCTCGGTGAGAGAACCGATTTGATTCACCTTTACGAGAATCGAATTTGCCACGCCTTGTTCAATTCCCTTTTGCAGGAACTTCACATTCGTGACGAAAAGATCATCACCGACCAATTGAACTTTGTTCCCGAGTTTTTCG
>JBQCGE010000067.1:0-2574 GCA_051955955.1 Verrucomicrobiota bacterium | reverse complement strand
TGCAACCAACCCCGATCTAAACCAACCGGATCGAATCCACCCAACCGCGGCGGGCCACCGGATTGTGGCAGACCACGTCTGGAAAGCGCTCAAGCCCTTGCTGGTCGAAACAGCGGGCGAAAAAAGCTGATTCATTTTTACTCCTTCGATCGCCGTATTTCTTTGCCGAAAACGCGCCCTGCAAAGAACCACATAAAACGTTCAATAGTCGTTGACACGGATTGGCGGCTTCACTACCGTCTGCCCGTAAATACCGAGCGTGTGCCCCCGAATTTACAATTTCGGGGTTTTTTATTGTCGCGCTCTGACCTGAAACTATGCCGAATACGATCTTAGTTGGAGCCCAATGGGGCGATGAGGGTAAAGGGAAGATTATCGACGTTCTCACTGAGGAGGCCGATGTGGTGGTCCGCACACAGGGTGGAAACAACGCCGGCCATACCGTCTATATCGGAAGCCAAAAATATGTGCTGCACCTCGTGCCCTCAGGCATTCTTCGCGGCAGGAAAACCTGCATCATTGGGAACGGCGTCGTTGTCGATCCAGTGAGCCTGGTTGAAGAAATCAAAGGCCTTTTAAAACTGAAGGTTAAGGTCGATGGCAATCTGCTCTTGAGCGAAACTGCCCATGTCGTTTTGCCTTACCATCGCCTGCTCGACGAACAACGCGAAATCCTCAAAGGAAAAAACAAAATCGGAACTACGAAGCGCGGGATCGGCCCTGCTTACGGCGACAAAGCCGCCCGCACCGGTTTGCGCATCATCGATTTAATCAATCCGCAGCGTTTTGAATTGCTCCTGAAATTGCGTTTAAAGGAGAATAACGAAATTTTGAAGGCGCTCGGGGCGAAGCCACTCTCCTACAAGAAAGTGCTCGAAGAATATCGCGAAGCTGGCGACTTCCTGGAGCCGTATGTGGCAAACACGGTCGTTTGGCTCCATGAAGCGACCCGGCGCAAAGCCAATATCCTGTTTGAAGGAGCACAGGGAACTTTCCTTGATATCGATCACGGCACTTATCCATTCGTGACATCCTCGAACACCACTTCTGGCGGGGCTTCCACCGGCTCGGGGGTGCCGCCAAACCGCATGGACCGCGTGGTTGGCGTGATGAAGGCTTACACAACCCGCGTGGGCGAAGGCCCCCTTCCAACGGAAGACCCCTTTGTCGCGAACATGCTCCATTCCATGGGGCGCGAGTTCGGGGCCACAACCGGTCGCGCGCGCCGATGCGGATGGTTCGATGCCGTCGCAACCCGTCACGCAACCATGGTCAACGGCATTGATGAACTGGCGATAACCAACATCGATGGGCTCGACACCCTGGAGACGATCAAAGTTTGCACGGGCTATCGCTGCGGATCGAAAACATACGATTACATCCCAAACGATATTGAGTCCTTCTCGAAATGTCAGCCGGTCTATCAAGAGTTCGCCGGATGGCAAACACCTACCCACGAAGTGAAGAGCTGGAAGCAAATGCCTCCCAAGGCGAAAGCTTACCTCAAGGCCATTTCTGACCTCACTGGAGCGAAGCTGAAGATCGCATCGGTCGGACCCGCCCGAGAGCAGACATTATTTGTTTAAGTGACCTTTGCCAGCGCAGCGACATTAGCCTGTGCCAGCATGATTGTGGCCGGGTTGAGCCTGACGCATGCTGAAGAATTGCGGAGGGATCGCTGGTGGAAAATTGCGCTTTCGATTCCCGTGGTAACTATCATTACTGCGGGTTTCTATAATCTCAGCGCAATTTCTGGTTTTTTCTCCATCCTCTTCATGGGTGTGCTTGGTTTCATTTGGAAATCTCCTTTCGCGCATTTTCTCTCGCTTGGTATCTCGAAAATGATTTTCGAGGGCAACAGTCGAACGGGGATTCGCGCGGATATCTCGGGCGCCAAAGCCCTCGCACGTCACGGCGATCTGGATGAAGCAATCGCGCATCTTGAGGCAGAATTGCAAAAGGAGCCTTTCAGTTATGAAGGTTTGCTTCTCCTGGCGGATGGCTATAAGCAGAGAGGTCAGTACGAACGGGCGCGGAAAGCCCTGGTGAACTTATTCGAAAGTCCTGAGTTAACTCCGGACCAACGAATCGTGGTGGAACACGAACTTGCCGCCCTGAAAAATCTGGTTGTTGCCAATCAAATGAATTCGAGGAAATGACAGCCTCCCCTCACTTAAGCTCTGTTGCGAAAGAGAACATGCCGACCCATGTGGCGGTCATCATGGATGGCAATGGCCGCTGGGCGAAATTGCGCCACCTGCCCAGGGTGGAAGGTCATCGAATGGGTGTCGAGAGTGTTCGCGCAATCGTGCGCGCCTGTGGCGAATTTGGAATCAAATATCTCACTTTATACGCCTTCTCTGTTGAAAACTGGAATCGTCCTAAGGACGAAGTTGATACCTTGATGAAGTATCTCGCCCGTTATCTGAAAAATGAAATTGGCGAGTTGAACAAAAACAATGTCCGACTGGAAGTGATTGGCCAGATTTACCGGCTCCCTGAATTTGTTCAGGAACAATTAAAAAAGACCCAGGCTGCGCTGTCTAAAAATAATGGCCTTACCCTGATTCTTGC
>JBQCGE010000066.1:0-3201 GCA_051955955.1 Verrucomicrobiota bacterium | reverse complement strand
CAAAGCCAAGTTCTATCGCGTGAAGCAGTAATCACGCAGTCGTTCAGTAACGAACGAATCTAAAACAGAAGAGGCCGGAAGTTCATTCCGGCCTCTTTCTTTTCCTGTTACTGTTTTTAGCTAAGAAGCCAAAGGAGTGTTACGCCATAAGGGAATGAAACCGGTATTCTTCTTCGGTTAAGGTGGTTTATTGCGCCTGTCCCGCAAGCGCGCTCTCGACCCGTTGCAGATTGGCTCGCGCAATTGGATCAGCCGGATTCAGCTCAAGCGCTTTCTTGTAATTGCGTTGAGCTTCTTTTAAATCACGCTGCATTAATGCGATCGTTCCCAACCCCCCGTAGGATTGGTAATCATTTGGATTTAACTCAAGCACCGCCTCCAACTGTTTCTTCGCTTCAGCGAGTTGCCCCTGGCGGATGAGTAAACCGGCCAATGCGGTATGTGCTTCTTCATCTTGGGGTGCGAATTTAACCGCACTTTTCAAGTGCTCCGTTGCATCCACTGTGTGCCCCAGCATCAACAAAGCAACCCCGAGTTTCTTATGCGCCGCTCCGTCCTCCGGATTCTGCTTTAATAGCGTCTCATTTTCCTCGACGGCATCCCTTGTGAACTTGACGAAGAAATCGTTGGCCAGAATCTGCCGGTCCTTCGGCGTCTTTAACAGCAATTGGAACCAGAGTTCCCCCATCTCATCGCTGCTCTGCAATCCGAATTTCACCTCACGCGGAGGATGGCTCGGGTTGTGTGGATTGGCCGCTGAATTATCGTAGGTGAAGTGCATCACCAGCGTGCTTCCTTTCGGCAAAAATACTGGTGTTTCATAGCGATAATCCGCCTGCCAATTGAAGTCCCAGTTTTTGATCCAAAGCAGCCATTTTTTTGTCCCGTCTGGAAGAATGGCGTAACCCTGCAAATCCTTTCCCAGATAATGCGTATGCGGCAAAATTCGCAGTAACTCCGCGTCCACCGGCAGCACATATCGGTTTTCTATCGTGTAGTTGCTCTCACCCGCAGGAATGTCGATCAAAGATCGCATCAGGTTCAACCGGAAAGGCATGTTCGTCGGCGGTGTGTCGGTGAAGTAGAATCCAACCTCCGGTTTCAATGGTTCCGGTTTTCCTGTGGGATGCATGTGCAATTGGAGCACAACATCCGCATTCTTCTCGAGAGGCCAGGCCAATCCGGGAGAAGATTCGAGCGGTGGTTTACCGGGCTGCCAACCAAGCATTTGTCCACCGGGCATCTGAATGCTATCAGGCAATTGCATCCCATAAAATCCGGGAGGGTTTTCCCCATCCACAAAATGCCGTGCCTGTCCGGAAGGATCGACCTCGATGAACGCGTGATGCACAACCTTTGAATTGCCAGGCCGAAACTCCAGCGCGCGCACAAATCGGTTCCGCTCCATTTGAATTGGGATTACGAAATTGCGGTATATGTCCTTCCCTTCAGCAGGTAATTGATAGCTTTGTGGAAAGGTAACAACCAAATCCGGTTTGCCTAGTTGCCAGCCTTCCGGCCAGCTTGGAACGGCTGGTAAATCACTCGGATCTCCTTCTTTAGACCCCTGGTCCACCCAACCTTTGATGGTTTCTATCTGCTTCGCGCTTAAGCGCCGTTCTCCTACAAACTTTCCATATCCTTCTTCCGGCAACCACGGCGGCATGGTGTGGTTCTGCGTAACCTCCACGATGGTGTCCGCCTTCTTTTTTACATCGGAATAATTGAGCAAACTGAATGGCGCCGCCTGCCCCGGCCGATGACATTCCGCGCAATTCTGGAAAATGATCGGGGCAATGTCTTTGTTGAAGGTGATCGGATTGTTGCCCGGCGCAGGATCAGCAGCTTGAAGGATCGAAGAGGATGCCGCGCCAAGCAGTAAACACCGCAGAATCCCGGCTCGGCTTAGCGCTAATTTCCTCCGCCTCTGCAATCTTTTGCGATGATTCAATTTCACGAATATTTATTGCCGCTTACTGTTTCTTTTCTGCTTCTTTCAGGAACGATTCCGCCGTCTGTAAATTCTTCTGAGCAGAGGCATTTTTTGGATCAATCCTTAAGGTTTCACGAAACTGGCTGGCCGCCTCCGCAAAGCGATGCTGGCGCGCAAGCGCAACTCCAAGGTTTAAATGGCCCAGGGCGAAGTCCGGCTTGATCCTCACCACCATTGCAAATTGTTCTTCCGCTTCACGCACCTGTTCTCGGCTCGCCAGTTCCACTCCCAGGTAGTAGCGCGCTTCCCAATAGTTGGGGCGCAGGCGAACAGCCGTTTTTAATTCTTCCAACGCTTCATTCTTTTTCCCCAGCGCGGCTTGCGAATCTGCTTTTTGAAAATGCAATGTCGCGTTTTCGGGATTCAATTTGAGCCCTGCCTCACAACGCGCGAGCGCATCCTGGTGCTTGCCTTGCCTGCCCAAAGCTTTTGCAAGCTCCGCGCTCGCTTCAGCGAAATCAAATCGTATCGCCAATGCTTGTTTCAGTTGCTGCTCCGCATCGCGGAAGTTGCCCGACCGGTTCAACAATCGCCCGCATTGATAGTAAGCGATGGGATGTTGTGGTATGAGCTTTTCAATCGTTTGCCATTGGGCAAGCGCCGCCCCGCCATTCCCGCTGGTTTCAAGAAATTCCGCGTAATTTTGTCGGAGGTAATAATCCTCAGGAAAGCGCGTGATAGCATTCGTATAAATCGCGAGCGCCTCGATCCCATGGTCGCGAAGTTGCTCCCGAGTTTTGCGAATCCGCGCAACGTATTCACGTCGCGTATCTGGATTGGTAAGCTGGTTTGTGTAGGGCGCATCGGAAAGTCGCCCGAGCATGGATTCGTAAGCCAGCAGCCGGTTCCAATCAGTGAGTCCCAATTCCAACTCGCATTGCTCTCGTGAAATCCAACCCTCTTTGGCATCCTTCGCCAGCTCCTTCGGTAATTGGCGTGCTATGGTTTCCGCATTCAGAACTGCCAGTCGGTAATTTCCTTCGAAATCGAAGTGGACATGATCAAAGAATAAATCATTTCCCGGCACCGCAGGTCCATTTTCGATTTGCTGCTCAGCGTCCAAAAAAATTACGCCAGGATGTTGCGAGGGTGTTTCGCGTCCAATTGCATTCAGGCTGCTTGTGGTGCGGAACGGCAAAGCATCGTAATCACGAGCCTTTTGATAGGCGCTCCACGCTTCATTCGTTTTGCCACTGAGTTCCAGATTA
>JBQCGE010000065.1:0-6136 GCA_051955955.1 Verrucomicrobiota bacterium | reverse complement strand
CGTTCAAAAGGCGCAAGAAGGCGCTTTGTTCCCGAATAAATTCTTTACAGGGGTACGGGAAAGCCTTAGACTGCGGAATTCTATTATTTTGAAAACGGACAGTATGGAACAGAAGGAACAAACAATTGAATCGTTTCGGGTGCATGACCGCGATACGGGAAGTGCCGACGTTCAAATTGCTTTGCTCACGCAACGGATCAATCACCTCACTGAGCATCTGCAAAAGAATAAAAAGGATCACAGCTCCCGCCGCGGTTTGTTGCAAATGGTTGGCCAACGCCGCCGTCTGCTCGATTACCTGCACCAGACGGACTCTGGGCGTTACACCGCGGTCACCAAGAAGCTGAAGCTGCGCAAGTAAATTTTCATGGCCAGGGAATGCTCGGGTGAGCGTTCCCTGCCCAGCGTGCCTCTACTCGCTGGGCATGATCCCGGGAAAACGCGAACCGTAATCATCGGCCCACCTATTCGCGTCGGTTTATAAATTGCCGCATTGGCACTGGGAAATTTCAATCAGTACCTGCTGTTCAGGTGCTCACTGAAGTTCCTCTGGGCCAATGGGCATTGTTCATTGGAAATATGTCAGAAAAAATATCGTTCCAGGTAGGATCCGGGAACATTACCATCGAAACAGGCAAGCTTGCCAAGCAGGCTGATGGAGCAGTTACGGTTCAACTTGGGGAGACCATCGTTTTAGTGGCCGCCGTTGCCGCAACAAATGCCAAGCCCGGTCAGGAATTCTTTCCTCTTACTGTCGATTATCGCGAAAAAGCCGCTGCTGCCGGAAAATTCCCCGGCGGTTACTTCAAGCGTGAAGGTCGCCCGACCGAAAAAGAAATTTTAACCAGCCGCGTCATTGACCGGCCTATTCGCCCGCTCTTTCCACGCGGATGGTACAACGAAGTCCAGGTTCAAAGCGTCCTGCTGAGCGCGGATGGCGAGAATGATCCAGACATCATCAGCATCATTGGCGCAAGCGCGGCTTTGATGGTCAGTGATATTCCCTGGGATGGACCTCTCGGCGCCGTGCGCGTCGGTCGCGTCAATGGTCAGTTTGTTGCCAATCCCACCCATGCCCAAATGGCGGAAAGCGACCTCGACCTCGTCTACGTTGGGAATTCAAAGGACGTAGTCATGTTCGAAGGGGCCGCGAAGGAAATCGCGGAAGCTGATTTCAACGCTGCTTTGAAGTTTGGCCAGGAAATGTGCCAGCCGATCATTGCCGCTCAAAAGGAACTCGCCGCAAAAGCAGGCAAACAAAAACGGCAAATCACCGTCAATGTGGTTCCCGATGATATTCTGAAGGAAGCCAAGTCGCTCGCTGGCGAACGCATGGTTCCCGCGCTCCTTACCCCTGGCAAGCTTGCCCGTGAATCCGCCGTGAAAGCGGTTACTGAGGAAGTAGGTAAAAAATTGGTCGAGAAATTCGGGGCGGAGAAAGTGACCGATTTTGTTCTCAAGGATACCTTCTATTACATCCAGAAGGAAGCCGTTCGAGCGCTCGTAATGAAGGACGGCAAACGTCTGGATGGACGCGATTTTCAAACGGTTCGCCCGATCCATTCCGAAGTTGGGATTCTCCCCCGCGCCCACGGCTCGGCTCTCTTCTCCCGCGGTGAAACTCAGGCCGTAGTGCTTGCAACTCTCGGGACAACGGAAGAATCACAGGAATTCGATTCTTACACCGGTGGCCAAAGTGAGAAGCAGTTCATTCTGCACTACAACTTCCCGAACTTCTCGGTCGGTGAAACAGGCCGCATCAGCGGTCCAGGCCGTCGCGAAATTGGCCACGGTGCATTGGCTGAACGCTCGATTGAACCGATGGTTCCGCTCAAGGAATTTCCTTACGCGATTCGCGTCACTTGTGAAATCATGGAGTCGAACGGCTCAACTTCGATGGCTTCGGTTTGCGGTGGAACACTCGCGTTGATGGATGCCGGTGTGCCGCTCATCCGCCCGGTCGCGGGAATCTCAGTTGGGATCTGCACAAACTCGGATGCCCAGAATAACATTTCGGACTACCGCCTCATGACCGATATCATCGGGTGGGAGGACGCGTTCTGCGACATGGATTGCAAGCTGGCCGGAACGGAAAAAGGCTTAACCGGCTTCCAATTGGACCTGAAGCTCCGTGGTATTCCCCACAACATCATGGTCGAGGCGGTTGAACAAGCCCGCGTTGCTCGCATGCACATTCTGGCGGAAATGGCCAAATCGCTCAGCGCACCGCGCCAGGAGCTCAGCAAATACGCTCCCCGCATCCAGACCATCAAAATCAATCCGGAGAAAATCGGTGCTCTCATTGGGCCTGGTGGCAAGAACATCAAGAAAATCGTCGAGGAATCCGGCTGCGAAATTAACATCGAAGATGATGGTACGGTGCATATCTATTCCGTTTCACCTGAAGGAATGGAAATCGCTCGCGCCGCCATCACCGGTGCCACTGGCGAAATTGAAGTCGGTAAAATTTATCGCGGCAAAGTCGTCAGCAACAAGGAATTCGGCTGCTTCGTCGAAGTGTTCCCGGGCCGGGAAGGCCTCGTCCACATCAGCGAACTGGCAAACTTCCGGGTCAAGCAGGTCGATGATATCGTCAAAGTGGGTGATGAAATCTGGGTCAAATGCATCGGCATTGATGAAAAGGGCCGCGTGAAACTTTCCCGCCGTGCGGCGATGGAAGAACGCGACCGCGAAATGGCCGCCAAAGCATAAATCTTCCGGTTCGCGAATAACGACCGGTTCCGTGTGAAATAGAATGGCGCGAGTGTTCGAAAGAACCTCGCGCCTAATTTTTTTCTGATGAAATCCCGCTGCCGGGAGGAAGAGTTGGAACAGTCTAAATGGCTTCGTGGGAAAACCCGAGCGACTTCAAAATTTCCTTCACCCCATGCGCCACTCCATGCCCGCAATGCTTTTCGCTCACGTAGCCATTTTGTTGAATGACCGCTTCCTTCACCGAAGGGATAGCATTAAAGGGGGCGAGCAGCCAATGCGCATAATCCCGCTTCAGCATTGGCAGATCATTCAGGTGATCTCCCGCCGCCACAATCTGGCTCGGTGAAACTTTCAATCGCCGCGCAATTTCCGCCAGGGCCGTCCCTTTATTGTAGGCCTTATGTGAAAAGCGGGCGTAAACGTCGTTCCGCATCACCACAAGGTCCGCAATATCCTTGTAATAAACATCAAGATAATTGTTGATTTCTTCAGCATCCGAGCTGATTTCCGCAATCAGGCAAAGTGGTGAGTAAGGGTCCGAATAAACCGTCGCGCGGAATTTGGATTTGATCCACTCCATCACTTTCGGCAAGTGCGGATGAACACGCGAAAACAGCTCAGCATGCAGAGCCGTGCAACGGTCATTCCAATCCGCAACGCTGATATACTCGCTCTTTTCGAGTTGGTAAATTTCACGTTCCACGACGACGACATAATCGGGACGAATTCCGACATGAGCGCTGTTGAGCGAGTCGAGCAGGCTAGGCAGGTCGCGTCCCGTATTGATCACCCAGGAGACCCCTCGCCTTTGCAGCCCGCCGATAATGCCTTGCAACTCACTCGGTATGGGTGGACTTTCGAAATCGGTATGCACCGTTCCGTCGAAGTCTGTAGAGATAATTTTAATCGGTGGATTCACGAATCTTGCGCGGCCAAAACAATCGTGCGAGAACAATAAAAGTCAAAATTTATGTCGGCCCAGGAACGTTATGATGAAGCGATGCACCTCTACAGCATGGGAGAGTACGACCAGGCTATTGGAGGCCTCGAATCAATCCTGAGCGACGAACCTGAAAACTTTGATGCCCGGCTCGCCCTCGGGATGGCTTACTACCGCAAAGGCGATTATGCCCGCGCCATTGAGGAGGGTCACAAAGCGGAAAAGTTGAAGCCTCATGAGCAATTGGTGCACACAAACCTATCGCTCTTTTACATGAAGTCGGGTGACAAGGCGACGGCTGAACATCATGGCTTACAAGCCCGTATTGCCTCATGGAAAACACCCGCCACAAATACGCCTCAACCCGGGAATTCAGACACCGGTTCCGAATTACAAATGGCCAAGCCTCCTCCGCCCAAACCAGTGAAACTTCCTGACATGCCCTGGAAGAAAAACAAAAAGGAGGGGCATTGAGCGACTTTATAACCGTTGCTCGTTGGGAGGATCTGCAAGAAGGAGCAGCGCTCAAGGTAACCGTTCACGGCAGCGACATTGCCCTATTCAAGACCGGCGGCCAGATTTTCGCTCTGGACGATCTCTGCCCGCATCGTGGCGCATCCCTTTCAGCGGGTTGCGTTGAGAATGGTCATGTCTATTGCTCCATGCACGGATGGAGGTTCAACCTCGAAAACGGCTCTTGTGAGACTCGCCCGGATCGTCCCTCACGCACTTACCTCACGCGTGTCGAGGATGGGGCGATACAGGTCCAGCTACGCCCGCCCGCGCCCAAACTCCCACCTCAAACCTTTGATTGCGCCTGACGTTCAGCGGCTTTGTTCAGGTGCGCTTCGTCCTGTTCCAAAAACCCTTTGCCAAATCGGTAAATGAACCAGCCAATTGCCCCGAGGGGAATAATGGCGGTCAAAAGTCCCTGGGTAATATCGGTCCGGTAGCTCTGCGCAATAAACCGAATCGGGTAAAGGAATGCGCCACATCCGAGCAACAGCAGCAGCACACAAAATGTCTTCAGCTTCCGTTTAATTTCCGGTGAGGGATTGGCCTGAAGTTTCCAAACCAGGTTCCACCCCCTGGCGTTGAACACAACCGCGGCGATGATCCAGAGCAAAACGGTCCAGTGCCAGCGGAACTGCAATCCATGGCCGCTTCCGATCTGAATGGAGGCAAGGGACGCGACCATGGCTGCCAATCCAAGGCCGGTGGACCAACTGGCTATGCGTTTAAACGCAGGATCCTGGTGTAGAGGCCGGTCAATGCGACGATCAGATGAATTGGTAATCATTTAGCGAACCTGAAGTCAGTCGCGAAGGAATTTTCGCAACACGACAATATAGCTTAAAACCGATCCGGTTCAACTTACGTCAGCGACCTGAGATTCTCCTGCAACTCTTGTCTTGTGAGTTCTCCTTCCCAGCGGCTGACCACCACGGTTGCAACGCCATTACCCACGAGGTTGGTTAATGCCCGGCATTCGCTCATGAAGCGGTCAATCCCGATCAACAAGGCCAGCGATTCAATCGGAATACTCGGCACCGCGGCGAGGGTTGCCGCAAGCGTCACAAATCCAGCTCCGGTCACTCCACTCGCTCCTTTGGATGTCAGCATTGCCACCGCGAGCAGTCCAATTTGTTGGGACCAGGTCATTGGAGTATTGGTCGCTTGCGCGAGAAATATCGCCGCCATGGACATGTAGATGTTCGTGCCGTCCAAATTAAAACTGTAGCCGGTTGGAATTACCAATCCTACGGTTGAGTTTGAACAGCCCAGCCGTCGCATCTTATGCATGATGCCCGGGAGGGCGGTTTCTGATGAACTCGTTCCCAATACAAGCAGCAGCTCGTCTTTGATGTAGTTTAGAAATCGAAAAATCGAGAAACCGGAAAACCGCGCGATCCCCCCGAGTACAATAATCACAAACAGAAAGGCCGTGATGTAAAACCCACCCATCAAATAAATCAGCCGGTTGAGCGCGCCCAGCCCATAACTTCCAATCGTGAATGCCATCGCGCCGAACGCGCCAATCGGAGCCAGCTTCACGACCAGTTGGAGGATATAAAAGAAAACCAGGCTGGCTCGATCGATCGCGCCGAGTATCGGCTTCCCCTTCTCACCGAGGGATGCAACAGCGACACCTGAGAGGATCGAAATTAACAGCAGTTGCAGCAGGTCGCCGGAAATAAACGCTTCTAAAAATGTGTTTGGTATAATATGGAGAACGAAATCGACCATGCTCAATGAGTGTGCGCGGGTCACGTAGCCGCTTGTCGTTTTCGAATCGAGAGTCGTCGGGTCCACATTGAAGCCCGCGCCCGGTTGCAGCACGTTGACGACCAGCATCCCAATCAACAACGCGAAGGTTGAAACCACTTCAAAGTAAAAAATCGCCTTCACCCCAACCCGGCCGAGTTTCTTCATATCCTCCAGCGAGGCGATCCCATGCGCCACTGTGCAAAAGATCACCGG
>JBQCGE010000064.1:0-2532 GCA_051955955.1 Verrucomicrobiota bacterium | reverse complement strand
TTCGACCCCAACATAGCCCGTGTAACCGCCATCCCGAACAATGCGCATCATGCGAAAATAGTCGGTATCGGTGATCAGTCCATAAGCATTGAAGCGGCGGGATTTGGCGCTAACGGCTTTGGCCAGGGGCATCAATGCTTCAACAGCATCATAGCGGTTGGTTTCCTCTGGAAAGTTTCCGAAATCGGGCAGAGTGCCAAAGTTTTCTTTATTGACGGCACGGATAAGCGAAGTGAGCCACTCAGGATCGCTGGAGAGTTTCCCATGATTTTCGATGGCCAGGCTCAGCTCGCGTTCCTTGGCAAAATCGGCAAGCGTGGCGCAACTTTCAGCCACGCGAGCGCGAAGCTCGTCTGCATTGCCGTCGCCGAAGGCATTGACTCGAACCAGTCGGCAACCCAGAAATTTTGCTGCATCGATCCATGGTTTTGTTTTTTCAACAGCGGCGTCGCGAGCCGACTTATCGGCCGCACCAAGTGGTCCATTTGTATCGACCATGATGAGGTGCGAGTAAACTCCCTCACGATCCGCGCGGCTTTTCAGTTCCTTCAGGTAAGCAGCGTCTTTCGATTTATCTGCAAAGAATTGGTCGACATACTCAACCGCATCAATGCCGAACTCGCGTCGGGCGATTTTGGCGAAGTCGAGGTTGTCGATTTTGCCGCTTTGAAGGTTTCGATGGAGGGACCATTCGGCGAGAGAAATGCGGAATGGGAGTTCGGTAGTTCTTTCGGCTCGGATTTCAAATGGCATAAGTGCGATCGAACCGGCTGTAAGGGCGCTGGCTTTGATGAATGATCTGCGATCCATGGGTAAATTAATGTGAAACGGGCATGTCGGGGTTGCGTCCGGAACCAGATTCTTCGGGCAAAGGCTGTCCTTTGGTTTCTGGAGCGAATGGAAGCACGAACAGACCGAGCAGGAAGACGGCGCACATGGTCACCCCGGCATAGCGCATCGGTTCCGGTTTATCGGCAAAGACCGTGCCGGTGAGATAACCGAGCATCGCCGGGCCTGAAGCTGCCACGAATCGACCCACATTGTAGCAAAATGAAGTGCCGGTGCTGCGAAGGTTCGTGGGGAAAAGCTCCGGAAAGTAAATGGCGTAACCACCGAAGAGCGAGAGTTGGCAGGCACCCATGATCGGCAGCATCCAGAAAATGTCGCTGAAATCCTTCAACTGCCAAAAGACAAAAGCGGTGCTGAGCATTGCGAGAATGAAGGAAATCGCGAAAGTGGGCCTGCGTCCAAGCTTCTGGCTGATGACGCCGAAACCGTAAATGCCGAAAAATGCGCCGAAATTCAGCATCATGGAGGTGATGCCGGCCCATTCATTCAGCTTGCCTGCAAGATCGCCTCCAGTGAGTCCTTGCGCTTCAAAGGTTTTCCTTAACACCGAACGAATCAGGTCAATGCTGAAGAAGCCGATCCCCCAAAGGCCTACCACGCCGGAGAACGCCATCAGGAAACCGACAATCGCGCGTTTACGCCAAACGGGGTGGCGGAAGAGTTCAGAATAGGAGCCGAGTTGGACCGATTTGGATTTTTTTGCGGCGGTCCATTTTTCAGGTTCCTTGAGATTTCGACGGATCAACAACGCCAGGAAAGCTGGAACTGCCCCGATCACAAACATGATGCGCCAACCGCTCTGGATGGGGATACCAATCAGGGGCAGGGTAGCATTGCCTTGTTCCATTTTGCCCAGGCCAATCGAGATGAGAGCCGCACTGACATTGCCCACAGTGGAAAGTGCCTGAAGCAGCCCAAGAGCAAAAGGTCGAGCCCGGTCAGGCATCACCTCTGCAACAAGTGCAACGCCAACCGCAAATTCACCACCTACTCCAAGGCCGGTGATAAATCGGTAAAATGCAAAATCCCAGAAACCTTGAGAGAAGGCGCTGAGGCCGGTGCAAAGCGAATAAATTAAAATCGTAAACAGCATGGTGCGAGCACGGCCAATACGATCTCCCAGCATCCCGAATATCAACCCGCCACTGGCCCATCCAATCAGAAAAATGGAAGTGGCATAACCGCCGAATCGAGCAATATCAGCAGGGCTTGCGGGGATTCCATTGTGGCTCAACAGCTCGCGCATGGCGGGAACCCGCGCGAGATTGAACAACTGCTGGTCCAGGCAATCAAAAAGCCATCCAAGAGCCGCAACCACCAGCACAAACCAGTGATATTTATTAAGTTGGCGCCACCATGGTCCGTTAGCGTTCTGCTGCGAATTCAAAATGGGTGATTGCGGTTCTGCTGTGTTCACGGATAACCAATCGGTACACTAAAAGAAGCGAGCAAGCCAAGCCTTAAAATCGAGGAATATTGACGCGCTTCAATTATGTGAAGAATCCCCCTGGGGGAATACGGAAACGGCAGCGTTAAATCCCATTTCTCATTTCTACCGAGGTGTTGCGAGGGGAAAATTCGAGTGCGCAACCCTGAGTCCGTTCCATTGAAGCCGGGGTGACTGGGCGTACGGTAAAACGAAAGGATGAATTTATGGAAATACTTTGGACATTGCTGATTGGT
>JBQCGE010000063.1:0-5511 GCA_051955955.1 Verrucomicrobiota bacterium | reverse complement strand
TGCGTCACGTCCCGGTGCGCGGCGTAATACGGAACATCCCGTTCAAAAAAATGAATCGTATGTCCCCGTTGCCCAAGCGCTTTGCAAAGGGCCCGCCAAAGTGTTGCGTGACCGTTGCCCCATGAGGAACTCACCGTTAGTCCAAATATGACAAATTTCATAGCTTCGCTGGCATTGCGGGATGAATTGCGCCGAGGCCGGGCTCACTCACCACGGCTCCGGCCAAAGTTTTTTCCGCATCAGGTTCGCGGGATGTGCAACCTAAATGCCAGTACGTCTCCTTTGATGTCGGCGAAGCGAAGAATGCGAGAATCCTCTCACGGTCCTAATCTATTAGCGATTCGAGCAGAGACAATGAAGGAACACCCTCGATCCGGCATCAGGGCCGTGCAGAGTTTAACCGCGGCCATGTACGGTCAGGTGCATTTAAAAAGTTTAGCTGCGCGAACTGCTGGTGGGGAAAAACTTCCGTTGGATTGGAATCAAAACAAACCCGAGCAACGCAATCGCCCCCAACTTCTTGAACAACCCATTGCGGCCTTCATGCGAAGCTACGCTTCCCGTTGTCATCATGGCTGCTGAACCATAAGCGGGTGCGAGGCTTGGTTTAGGAGTAGATGCCGGTTCCGGTTTAGGCTCTGGTTTTGACGAAGGTGATTCGGTGTGGTGCCCCTTCTTTTCCTCTTTGATCTTATGCTTTCTTTCGTTTCGCTTCTCTACTTCCTGCGTCGCGCATTGTTTTTCCGCGTCCCACTCCGCATGGGGTGAAGGGACCACCTCGCGCCCGGACATATCCGCATACTCCTGCGTCAACTCCGCCCCAAAAAACAAAATTTGCGCCGAGTAATACACCCATAAAAGCAGAACAATCAACGCTCCTGCCGCAGAGTAAGTGGAAGCCAGCGAGCTTTTTCCTAAATACAATCCCAGTGCAAATTTACCGACCGTAAATAACACAGAAGTCACTACCGCCCCCACCCACACATCCTTCCAATCGATCTCCGCATCCGGCAAGAACTTGAACATGAACGCAAACAACACGGTGATCACCCCAAAAGACACAACCATATTCACGATTTGCCACAACCATTCTATGCTGCTCCCGGTCCCCATGAATTTCCCGACCGCCGCGATCCCCGCGCTTAACAATAAGGACACCAGCAACAAAAACCCAATCCCCAAAACCGCTCCCAGTGAGAGCAGGCGATGCCGAATGAACCCCATGATTCCCTGTCCCGGCTTTTGCCGCACTTCCCAAATCTGGTTCAATGAATCCTGCAGTTGAACAAAAACACCCGTGGCCCCAAACACCAGCATCACACCTGCCGAAATGGCTGTGAACATTCCAGAGGTCTCTTTTCCAGGTTGCACCAGCATTTTTTGTAAGGATTGGGCATGGTCTGCTCCGATGATAGATCCCAATTGATTGAAAATCTCCTGGCTGGCATTTTGGCTGAACCACAGGCTTGCGATGCTCACCACAATGGTAATTAAGGGTGCGCGGGAAAAAATCGTGTAAAAAGCAAGAGCGGCTCCAAGCCGCGGAGCATGGTCGTTGCTCCAGTCCATTGCTGCCTGCTTGAAAAGTTTGAAGATATTCTTTCCCGTTAGTTTCATTCCGCCCATAACGTACGCCTTTCAGCTGACCGGGAAAGATCGCTGCCAGCCTGAAAAACGGCTCCGTCCGCGCCTTAGCAGCTGGAAAGCAAAAGCACAGGAACCTCGAAAAGGGGGATTTCAGTGAAAATTACGAAATGAGCTCCACATCGCTCCGGTCCGTCCGTATTCCTTCCAAGGATTCAGAACGCTCCCCGAAATGTTTGATCAGCTGCACCAGCCCAACCCCATCATTCAGGCTCAGCTCGTAGGTCGAGCTGTTCCCGCTGAAATTCTGAACAACCGTCCTTGGACGGTTCGGATCGTTTAATAGAACTATGGGCACTTGCGCAAATTCGGGGTTTCTTCGCACCCATCCGTAAACCGCCAACGCACTCCCGTCCGGTATTAGCAGGTCAATAATGATTAGGTTTGGCAAGGGGTAATGCTCCCGGTTCCCGTAAATGCCAATCCCTTTCAGATATAAAATTGCTTCATTTCCGTATCGCGCCACGCGGAGTGCTTGGGTTACCGCGGCGGAGCGAAATGTCTGGTCCAGCTGAAATAGGTAGTCAGTGCTATTTTCGAGCAGTAAGATGATTCCTTGTTTTAGCATCACTGTTCATGCCGGCCTCTTTGGCTTTGGATACTTTTACCAAATCTAATTAGCGGCACAACAGTTTCAGTGTAGGAGTTTGCCTGAAACCGGCTTCGGGTTTTGCTCGCCAGCCCCGGAAGCCCCTCTTCAATCGTTCCACTTCTCAGTGCGAAACTGGCAGATTTTGACTCTCTTCACCGGAAAATTTGCCAATTCTCACTCCATCAAATATGATATGCCGCCCGCTGGAAAACGCTTGCCGATTTCGGTCGCAATGTTTTCACTCGGGATTGGCCGATGCGCTTATGGTGGAATTGGCAGACACGCTACTTTGAGGTGGTAGTGGGGTAACCCGTGCAGGTTCAAGTCCTGCTAAGCGCACCAAACCTTCTTATTCTTACCCGTTCAAGTCACTTCCCGATTTTTTCCTAGCCTCCCTTCAGCTTTTCCCTTATTGCTATTCTACACTTGTGAAACAATTGTTTTTCCCGTAGGAGGAACAGAAATGAAAAAACTGAAACTGATCGTTTGTGCACTAGGACTGGCATCTACCTTGCCCTTGATGGCTCAACCTCAGACTGGGGATTGGGAATTTACATTGGGCGGTGGTGGAACTGCTGATAACGAATTTGATACCGGTGGGTTTAACCTAACCGGGTCAGCAGGTTACTTCTTGAACCAAAACTTCGAAGTCGGCATCCGTCAGGGCGTCAACTTCGTTGGAGGTAACGATTCCGAATGGGCTGGCGGAACTCGCCTTGGTGCCGATTGGCACTTTCTGCTCGGCAAGTTCGTGCCGTTCATCGGTGCTAATATTGGCTTGGATTACAACGAAGACGACAGCACCTGGAGTCTCGCTCCTGAAGTCGGTGTGAAATACTACATCTACGAAAAAACCTTCCTGTTCGCCCTCGGCGAATATCGCTGGTTCTGGGACGAACTCCGCAACGTCGATAACAATTTCGATGATGGCCGTTTCGCCGTGACTGTCGGTGTCGGCTTTAATGTCGGCGGTCATCGCTAAACCTTAAACCTTTAAAACGCTACAAAGCGGCCCACGGGCCGCTTTTTTGCTTTATGAGTGAAATCAATCGAAAAGGAACCGCCCAGTGGAACGGCGGTCTAAAGGATGGCTCGGGCAAAATCAGTTCGGGCACTGGCGCCTTCAAAGATCTAGCCTACTCAGTGCCTTCCCGGTTCGAGTCGGGCAACGGCACCAGCCCTGAGGAGTTGATCGCCAGCGCCCACGCAAGTTGCTTCAGCATGATGCTCGCAAAGGTACTCGGTGATCAAATCTATAAGCCGAGCCAAATCAATACGACCGCCACCCTCACCATGCGGGTGGATGCGAGCGGGCCGAAGATTACCAGGGCACACCTGGTTACCGAAGCCACTGTTCCGGGCATCGACCACGCCGCTTTCCAGAAGGCTGCTTCTGAAGCCAAGGAAAAGTGCCCCATTTCAGTGCTGCTCCGCCCAGGCCTTGAAAATATCTCCCTCGAAGCAACGCTGAAAACTTGATCTGCGGCGCTCGCCGTTCAATCGGATTACGCCACCGTCCGTTCGGTCGCTTATCGCGGCCCTGGATTTCCGTTATCGCCACCGCATAACGGATGCTCTATAACTCACGCCATGAATACCCCGACTCGGCGCGAGTTCATCTCCCGTTCACTCATCCTTTCCTCAACTGCGTTGCTTTCTTCAAAATCATTAAACGATGCTTCCGAGCCTCGCCTCTCCAAAATCGACCTCCCCATAATCATCTCCACCTGGCCGTTCGGCAAGCTCGCCAATGATCGCGCTCTTCAGATACTACAGGGCGGAGGCTCGATTCTCGATGCAGTCGAAAAAGGGATTAATGTTGTGGAGAATGATCCCGAAACGCATTCCGTCGGGCTGCAAGGGATTCCCAATGCCGAAGGCATTGTCCAGTTGGACGCCTGCATTATGGATGGGCGAAATCATAAGGCCGGAAGCGTTGCCGCTCTTGAGCGAATCGCAAATCCCATATCTGTCGCGCGGCGTGTGATGGAACAAACCAAAAATGTGATGCTGGTCGGTCCCGGCGCTCAGGCATTCGCCGTGAAGCAAGGCTTCGAGTTAGAACCATCGCGGCAGCGCCAATCCACAGCTTCACCCAAGGGTGCGCCGGTTTCTGAATTCAATCACGATACAATCGCCCTTGTTGTCCTCTCTCGCGATGCCGAACTCGCAGGCGGCTGCTCCACAAGCGGTCTTGGGCACAAACTTCCCGGGCGTGTTGGGGATTCCCCAATCATTGGCAGCGGCCTCTATGTCGATGGGGAAGTCGGCGGCGCCGGAGCGACCGGAGTCGGTGAGAATGTGATGCGCTTCTGTGCCACTTTTATGATCGTGGAATTCATGCGCCAGGGCATGCATCCAACAAAAGCCTGCGTCGAAGCCATAAAACGCATTCAGCGCAAGCATCCGTCCGGCACAAATCTCGAAATCAACTTTGTCGCTCTCAACCGCAAAGGCGAGTTCGGCGCAGCCGGCACCGGAAAAGGGTTTCCTTACTCCATTACCACGGCCAAATTCAGCAAGGTGCTTCAAAGTGAAGTCGTAAGCTGAAATATTCTTCTTCAATTCGGCGTTTTCCTCCGGCCTTTGAGCACCATGCCCACGGCACCGTAGATCAACAACGCCGTTAAAGTTCCGAGGAAGTTGTTGCCCAAATCTTTTTGAGTATCAAACTTGTCGGGATCATTCAGCTTCAGCATTCCCTTGCTCCCGAGCAGCATCGTGCTCACCCATTCCATCAATTCATGCAACGCTCCCACTCCCATAATTAACAAGATGGTTCCCACCCATAGCCGCCAGCCGCTCAGTCCAAATCGATACGCAAGCGCTCGCGCCACAACCGAGGCGCCTGCCAGCCCGAAGAAGTAATGGACGTAGGTATCAAACTCCAAACCAAAGTAAAAATGCCCGTACATCCCAAACGCTCCGAGGTCATGCACCAGTAACGCAGCCGCAAACACAGCAAATCCCACCGGGTGCAAGTTCAGTCGCTCGCGTTGCCAGTAAACGAACCATAAGAATGGCCCTAGAAATAAAATGGCCAGCCGATAGGTCGATGGACCATGCCCAATCAGTCCGAATATGAACAGAAGCACGGTCGTAATGCTCGCGATGAAGATCAACGTCCCCCGATTTCCGCTTCCCATGCCCAAATTTCCCACCCGCAGACCCAACCCGTCACTCAGGGCGCGGCGAGATTATCCCGCAAGGGAACGGATGAGCATTGAAGTGCAAAACGTTGGTTCGAGAATTTGAGCAAATTCGATTGGCCTTCA
>JBQCGE010000062.1:0-4742 GCA_051955955.1 Verrucomicrobiota bacterium | reverse complement strand
CGGGAGTTTGATACCGCTGCTCCGCTTCACTTTGCGAATACGATCAACGATTTGCTTTCAAAGGTGGAGGAGAAGCAGAAACTTAAACCCTCCTTTATTGGCCTCGCTGCACCCGGGCTTGCTTCTCCTGACCATCGCTGGATCGCATTCATGCCGGGACGCTTGCGCGGTCTCGAAAAGCTCGATTGGAGCAACTATTTAAACGTTCATTTCAAAATTCCGGTTCTCAACGATGCACATGCAGCGCTTCTCGGTGAAGCGTGGGTCGGAGCGGGAAGGGGGTTGCGCACCGTCGTGATGATCACTCTCGGAACCGGAGTGGGAGGCGCGGCGATTGTGGATGGCCGGCTGCTTCAGGGCTCAATTGGAAGAGCAGGGCACCTGGGACATAATTGTCTGGATATGGATGCCCCGGCGGATGTGACGGGAATTCCCGGCAGCATTGAGTATTTCATCGGGAACTACAACATTCAGCAGCGAACCGACAGGCGTTTTCAAACGACCCATGCACTCGTTGAGAGCTACCGTGCAGGAGATCCGCAAGCCGCTGAATTTTGGCTCAAGTCTGTTCGCGCTCTGGCTTGCAGCATTTCCAGCTATATCAATATTCTCGATCCGGAAGCCATCATTATCGGCGGTGGCGTCGCGCGTTCCGGGCCTGCATTGTTCGAGCCGCTTGAAAAATTCCTCCGGCCAATTGAATGGCAGCCAGGCGGGCATTCGGTGAAGTTACTCCATGCGGAATTGGGTGAATTTGCCGGTGCGATTGGCGCGGCAAAATACGCGCTCAATCAATAACTCAGGCGCAAATGTGGAGCTCTCCATCCAGGGTGTCTCTGGCCATGGTTGACCGCTCCAAAAGGATCAGCGGCTCGAGCCAGTTGATTAAACCTGAATTTTTCCAGACATCGATCAACAGCCATTCCAGCAACCGTCGCTGTTCGTTCAAAACGTTGGGACGCGTTGCCAGTGAAATAGGGCGGTGCGCGGTTATTTCGGCAATGACAGAGTATTCGTAGGCAAATCGCAGCCGTTCCCGAAGAAAAAATCGGGCTTTTTCGTCCAGGAGCGGCCATCGCCCAGTCCGGGCAAAGTCCTTGACCATCGCATCCACTCGAGCCGCGCAAACACGCTCTTCCTCGTGCAACTCAGCAACAGAGAGAATGGCCTGGTTCGCAAAACCAAAGTTCACCACATGAATTCCCCTTAAACGCCTGAACTCATTCGCAAGCAGGTCTATAAGGGTTTTCCATGTCATTAAGGTCAGGGTAATGCTTAGAGAAAAAAATCCAAGAATAAATTCGGTGGGGCAAAGCTCTCCTGAGCCTCTTGGCCAAAGAACCATTCCACTCTCCCAACCCACTCCTTCTGCCGTAGTACAGTCGACGTCTTCCTCCGCAGAAAAGAACACAAGTAAACATATTGTGTTGCCGCATAAACTATCGTTTGCTACCGTCGCATCCATTACGAGCTCCGCCTTCGTAAGTTCATTGCTCTTTGAAATTCGAAATCTTTGATGTCTTGTTACTGAAAGCTGCCAGTCAAACTGGAATATTCCGGAATGAACCTGCACAGAATGCCCGTAATTCCACACATTCCATCAAAAGTTATTCAGCGGCACGGCTCCGCCTGGGTTCTCCTCCGATTCAAGACGGAAAAGGCGCGGACCAGATCGCGTGCGTGGCTCGATTGTGCCCTGATGGGTAATCGTGCAAAAAGTCTGAGAGGGGACCTGATGAATTGATTCCGTATTATTCGAGATCCCCTACACCTTCATTCCACAACATTCCATTCAAAAACCCGCGCAATTCGGGACATTCCACCTAAATTTTTCGTGGAAAATGAAACAGTTCGGAAGTTTCCCTTCAAATCAGGTTGCAAACTTCTGATATCGCGATAGTCTTTTCCCTTAATTCGTCCGTTCTTGTTTTGAATAGTAAAAAGGCGTTTTCTCGTAGGGCATTCATAACTGGACTGGCCGCGACTGCTGCGGTCAGTTGGGGTTATGACTCGCAATCTTTAAGTGCCAGGGTGCTTCGTGGCGTCGTCGATGACGCGAACCGTCCCGTAACCCACCCTCGTGTGCCGGACATCTCAAAGTGGAGCGATAGCACAATCGACCTCTGTTGGATAGGCCACGCTACCGTGCTCATAAATTTCTACGGGCTCAAACTGGTCACCGACCCCGTGCTCTACGACCGGGTAGGGGCTTCCACTCCGCTTGGCACTTTTGGACGCAAACGCCTGGTGGCACCTGCCTTAGGCCCCAAAGCTTTCCCTCAGGTTGATCTTGTGCTGCAATCGCATGCCCACATGGATCACTTTGATTTTCCTTCGCTCGCTCTCTTTTCCAAATCCGCTCCCATCGTTTCTGCTGCCGAAACCACCGATCTGGCAAAGGAAGCAGGATTCAACAGCGTGACCGAATTACGATGGGGTCAAAAGAAGTTGGTCAAAACCAAAACCGGTGACATTGAACTCGAAGCTTTCCACGTCAATCACTGGGGCGCCCGCTGGAAACTCGATTCCTATCGCGGTTACAATGGTTATTTGCTCACACGCGGTGGCAAAACGATTCTTTTCGGCGGAGATACGGCCATGTGCGATAGCTTCAGCCAGTTAAGCGGTCGTAAAATTGAAGCCGCGATTATGCCGATTGGCTGCTACGGGCGCGGTGGTAGTCATTGCACCCCGGAGCAATCGGTGAAAATGACCGATGCCTGCAATGCACCCTATATCATTCCGATTCATCACAGCACATTTCCCATTGGGAAGGAACCACTGGCCGAACCGATGATGCGCCTGCGCGAAACCATTTCCGAAGATCGCATTGCAATCCAGGAAATCGGCGGAACCTGGACCTTGCCAACTTAAGCAACAGGGTTTTCCCCGACTGGCAGTTAAAGGCTCAACCTGAGCCTCTGTTCTTTGACAAATCACTCTGCGCGAGCGATTTATAGCGTTATTTTATCGGGATAAAATAATTTCAGTTTTTAGTGGCGGAAATAATTTCCTCTGCTACAGTCACCCGCTCCTAAATCGCCGCAACTGCGCCGCCAGAAGGGGGAGACGGTTGCAAGGTATAAAATAGCAGATAATTGTGACTACAAAGAAGAGCACTAATGTAAAGAAAGCCGGTACTCCAGCCAAAGGCAAAACCGTTGGTCAGGCAACCGCTGCTTCGATTTTAGGTGGCGCCGCCAAGGCCAATGCGGAGCCGAATGGTGAGGCGCGCGTTAAACCGGAATGGGCAAAATATTATCGTAATTTGCTTGATTTACGCGAGCGTTTGCTCAATCAAATGAGTGGTCTGGCCAAGGAATCGGCCGAGGAAATGGCAAGTTACAGCTTGCACATGGCAGATTCCGGCACGGATAATTTTGATCGCGACTTCGCCTTGAGCTTATTGTCATCCGACCAGGATGCCATTTACGAGATTGAAGAAGCGCTCAAGCGTATTGAAAAAGGGACTTACGGCGTTTGTGAATTAACTGGTAAACAGATTCCCAAGGCCCGTTTGGATGCCATTCCCTGGACTCGTTTCACAGTTGAGGCTCAGGCCCAATTGGAGCGTGAAGGGGCATTGCGCCAGAGAAAACTCGGCCAGCTCGGCACTGTGGACAGCGCCGGTGGAGTCGAAGTAGCGGACGAAGAAGAAGAACCCGAGGAAAAGCCAGCCCGGGGCGAAAAAGAGTAATTTATGCCACGAGAGATCGTAACGATTGAATGCACTGAAGCGCGCAAAGCGGGTCAACCGCCAACGCGCTACATGACCACCCGGAACAAGAAATTAAAAACCGAAAAGGTGGAATTGATGAAGTACAACCGCTACATGCGGAAACACACTTTGCACCGCGAAATCAAGTAATTTATGCCTCGTAAAACTCATCCTGATAAAAATGACCGCAAGGGCCGCGGGACAATGGAAGTCCGCACTCCACGTCCGAAGCCGAAAATCGATTTCACCGTGGATGCTCTTGATTTCAAGAACACCACTCTGCTCCGTCAGTTCGTCACCGACGCTGGCCGCATTCTTCCTCGCAAGTACACCGGCCTCCCTGCGCATTACCAGCGCCAGCTCAACCGAGCCGTCAAACGTGCCCGGCAAATGCTGTTGATGAAGTAATCCCGCTCGATCAGTCAATTTCGAAAGCCGCATTCCCGATGGAGTGCGGCTTTTTTGCTTCCTGGACGAATCAGAGTTTGCCCCCATGGGCAAAGCCCGACCTGGGATTTAAATTCCGCTCATGAATCGAATTCCGACATGGGTGGGATTGCTCCTTTTACTTGCTTCATCTTTTCCTGCGATGGGGCAGGTGATTTTCGAGGATCACTTTGATTCCACCATCCAGGAACTTTGGAAACCGCTTAAGTTTACCGGCTTGACCGAATACAAGATCGAGCGTGACGGAACCAACTCCTGTCTTTGTGGCATAGCACAAGCATCCGCCACCGGACTCGCCCGGCAGCTTGATCCTGTTGAGCCGAACGGAGCCACTATTTCCTGGCGATGGAAAATTGACCGAATCCCCGAAGGGGGTTCTGAGGACGTGAAAAAAACGTTCGATCACACCGCTCGTTTGTTTGTCGCCTTCAAGACGTTTTTGGGACCGCCCCGCAGCATCAATTATGTTTGGGCAAACCGGCTTCCCGTCGGCAAAACCTTTCATCACCCAAGTTCTGGCCGATCACGCTTCATCGTCCTGGAAAGCGGCAATGGCAAGGCAGGACAATGGTTAAGC
>JBQCGE010000061.1:0-3582 GCA_051955955.1 Verrucomicrobiota bacterium | reverse complement strand
CTCAGCAAAATCAATGGCAAAGTCGATGTGGAAACGAGCGGCGGCGATGTGCGTGTCGAGGAAGCTTACGGACCGGTTCTCGCGCGAACCTCGGGCGGAAATGTTTCCGCAAGCATCCTCCAGCAACCGAAGGGGAACTGCGCACTAAAGACCTCCGGAGGCAACGTGGACGTCACGCTCGCAAGTGACATGGCGCTGGCCCTGAACGCCCGCACGAGCGGGGGGCGGGTTCAGTCGGATTTCCCCGGGGACTTAAGCAAGGATCGCATGCGCTTGACCGCAGAACTGAATGGTGGCGGACCTGAAATGCTCCTTCAAACTTCCGGCGGCGATGTTCACATCCGGAAGCAGAAGTAAGCTCATCTTTACCGGGGCAGGGGAATTTACTCCTGCCCTTCCTCTCCCTGAAGATCTGCGTTGGTGAAGATTTCCTTCACGTCATCGTGTTCTTCCAGCAACTCAATCAATTTGGCAACTTCCGATGCACCAGGTTCGGAAATTGGAATCAATGAATCAGGCACATAGGTCACCGCCGCCGCATCGGCCTTGATGTTCCTGCTTTCAAGCGCCTTGTGGACTGCTTCGAACTTCGCCGGTTCAGTTAAAATTTCATAACCTTCCGGCTCCGCCCGAAAATCTTCTGCGCCAGCTTCCAGCGCAATTTCCATCAACTCATCTTCATTCGCTTTTTCGCGGGAAATAATGATCTGACCTTTGCGATGAAAAAGCCGCGAAACCGAACCTGCGGTCGCAATCGTCCCCCCGTTTTTGGTCAAAATACTTCGAATCTCCGCCGAGGTGCGGTTGCGGTTGTCGGTTGTCAGTTCCGTCAGAATCGCCGCCCCGTGCGGTCCGTAAATCTCATAAGTGAGGTCCTCCAGTTGGGCCATTTCGCCGCTGCCACTCCCGCGTTGGATCGCCCGCTCGATGTTGTCCCTGGGCATGTTCGCCTCCCGCGATTTCAGCAGCGCCATGCGCAAGCGGGGATTCATGTCCGGATCGCCACCGCCAAGGCTTGTCGCCATGGAAATTTCGCGCGAGAGCTTCGCGAAAATTCGCGAGCGTTTTGCGTCGATGCCGCCTTTGAAGTGCTTTACTTTAGACCATTTGCTATGACGAGCCATCGCGCTTAGGAATTTTGAGGGATGCTGCTCTCCACCTGCACTGCCGTTCCGTAACAAAGCACTTCGGTAATCCCCGGCCCGATTTCAGTTGCGTCATAACGCACGCCTATCACGGCGTTCGCTCCCAATTGTCCGGCATGGGAAAGCATCAGGTTGAACGCCTCGTCCCGCGCCTGTTCGCACAAGCTTGTGTATAAAGAAATATTCCCGCCGAAAATCTTCTGGATACTCGCGCCGAAATCGCCAATCACCGAGCGTGAACGGACAATGATTCCCCTCACCACCCCGAGCGATTTGATCACCCGAAACCCGGGTAAATCAAACGTGGTCGAAGTGAGCGGATGGGTATGTGGTTTTAGGGCATCGGGCATATCGAATGTTCGTTGGCGAGAATGCCTTCGACCAGATATTTTTCAAGGCAGAAGCTCAATTCGCATCGTAAAAGGAGCCAATTTAGCCCTCTGAGCTGACCCGTTTTCTATGGCGGATCGTGCAAAAGCTGGAATGATTCGCCTGCATGCTTCGAATAGCCATTGCATTGATCTGCCTTGCGGCTCATTCCATTCTCGCCGCCAACTTTCCAACTCCCGGCCAGGAGTTGTTCACGAATGGCCCTGTCCTCCGTCTCTCGCTGAAAATTGCCCCGCCCGAGATGGAGTCGCTCCGCAAAGATCCGAGAAAATCCGTTCGCGCAACTTTAGTCGAAAATGGTGCGCAGTCTTATGAGGAGGTTGCAGTCCATATCAAAGGCGCGGCAGGCAGTTCTCGCCCGGTGGATGAACGCCCCGCGTTTACCGTTGATTTGAATCAGTTCCGCGACAAACAAAAATTTCATGGGTTAAGCAAAATTCACCTCAACAACTCCGTGCAGGATCCAGCGATGCTGGATGAAGCGCTCTGCGGTGAATTGTTCCGCGAAGCCGGCGTGCCTGCCGCGCGGACGACGCACGCCATTTTCGACCTGAATGGAAGACCGCTTGGAATTTACGTGGTGAAGGAAGGATTCACCCGCCAAGTTCTTTCGCAATATTTCGCCAAAACCGACGGCAATATTTATGACCCCGGTTTTCTCGCGGATGTCAGCGAGAACGCCCCGCGCGGTTTGGGCAAAAAAATGGCTGAGCACGAAGGCTTGAAGGAACTGGTCGAGGCAACCCGCATATCCAATGAAGCAAAACGCTGGGAGCGCTTAAACCAAGTCCTTGATGTCGAACGCTTCATCAACATGGCTATCCTGGAAGTTTTCACCGTTCATTGGGACGGCTACTCTTTCCAAAAAAATAATTATAAACTCTACCTGAACCCGGAAGATCATCGGTTCACCATTTTTGTGCATGGAATGGACCAGATGTTCGGCCGTGGCGGCGATCCTGCAATGGGACTTGAGCCCCCGATGAATGGAATAGTCGCGCAGGCGATATTTTCAACGAAGGAAGGACGCAAACGCTATTATGATCGCTTGCAGCCACTCCACGATCAGCTCTTCACTTTTCCGAAGTTAAAAGCTCGGACCGAAGCGCTGGCCGCCCCGGTGCGTCTGGCCCTCAAGGATCGCCCCGACGAATTGAAGCAGTATAATGGGGAAGTGAACGCATTGATTGAGCGACTCCGTTTTCGCGAAGAGCAGGTCGCCAAACATTTGCGCGACCGGAAGGCATCCCATCCTTAAAAGTGTTCCCGTATAGTCCGTTCGATTTCCGGCGACAGGGCAGGGATAGTGCCGTAGGACCAGCGGCGATCAATCCGATTGAAAGCGTATTTTTCGTACCCTTTGTTTTCAGGTACGAAAACTGAACACCATTCTCCCGGTCCTCCGGAAAGGAGCGCCGGCTTGCTTTTCGCAATGGATAGCAGCAGCCAATCATCCACCGGATCAGTCCCTTTGCCGCGTAAAAAACAATCATCAAGCAACGCCTGGAACCAAGGTTCCATCGGCTTCCCGGTTTTAGCGAAGGCATGCGCGACATGTTTGCAGCAACGCCCCGGATGGGTCGCCGGCCAGATTTGCCGCTGCCGCCAATCGGGACAGGAGCAGGTATGCTGCTGGAGGCTCACAACATAAACTTCGTCACTCCGCTTCGCGGGAATTTTTATTGAAACTTCGATTGAAGGCATCGCTGCCTGCTGCGCCTTTAACGGATTCTTCGCGACCATCTCTGTTCCGCTCTGTGGCTGGTGTTTCGCGCTCCACTCCTGCTCGATGCTCGTGATGGTTGAGGCAAGGATTTCCATTTCCTCCTCATTCGCCGCTCCGTCATCAAACGTGCTCTCCAACATCGGCGCGAGCAGGTTCCCGGGCCACTCCGAACGGCACGATTTGTTTTTGTTCAGGAAATCCGCAAGCGACCACACCTCCTCTGCCGTAAGCAACCCGTCAGCGGTCAGATTGCGCAGGAATGCAATGGTTCTGTCGGTTGGGTTCATAAGGTGGACTTTCGAACACCATTTGAACACAAAA
>JBQCGE010000060.1:0-2537 GCA_051955955.1 Verrucomicrobiota bacterium | reverse complement strand
GCCCGCGAGTTTACCGAACGCCTTTTTGCCTCCGGTTCCGTGCTCGTTTCACGCTCTCCCGCGCAGGCGGTGTCCACCGATTGCAAGGAATATGTCGAGCACGGCCGGACCTTCAGCGTCGCTCAAATCGAGGAAATTGGTTTCACCCAGTTCTGGGATCGAAAGAAACAGGTCGTTGAAGCGGTGAACGAATTCTGCGCCAGGCAAGGTTACTATTTCTCCGCTTTGCTGGTCACCGACGTTGTCTCTCAAGCTTCACTCCTGATTCTAAGCGCCCCGGAAGCATTTCATTCCCTCATCAGTTATCCCGAGGTCGAACCTGGGATTTATCGGCTCGAAGGTGTTGTCTCGCGCAAGAAGCAGTTGCTCCCGTTCCTCACGCATTGCCTCGCTCAAATGAAATAATTCGGTCTGGAGCGCGCGTAATTGCCTGGCGAATCATTCGGTCGCGCTTTCCTTAACATTGCTTTCCACGTACTTCACCGTTTTGATGTTAACGAACTCACGAATTCCTTCCCGGCTCAACTCCCGGCCGTAGCCCGAATATTTCACTCCCCCAAACGGCAGCCGTGGGTCCGAGGCTACCATCCCGTTGATGAACACCGACCCGCTTTCAATTTCTTCAACGAAAGTTTCCCGCTCACCCGCATCCCGCGTCCAGGCAGATGCACCCAGTCCGAATTCGGTATCATTCGCCAATTCAATCGCTTCCTGAATATTTCGAACCCGGAAAAGAGAGGCGACCGGTCCAAACAATTCCTCCCGCGCGGCGGGCGCATCCGGTGGGATATTTGTGAGGATAGTCGGTTGAAAGAAAAAGCCCCGTCCTTCCGCTCGTTTTCCGCCCAGTAACACCCGGGCTCCCATTCCGATGCTCTTTTCGACTTGCTCCTGCAAGCCATCGCGCACTTCACGTGTCGCCAGCGGTCCAATGTCAGTGCTCGGGTCGAGCGGATCACCAACTTTTAAAGCGGCCATTTTTTCCACGAACTTTCGCTCAAATTCCCCCGCAACAGACTCGTGAATAATGAACCGTTTTGCCGCAATGCATGATTGCCCGTTGTTCACTGTGCGGGCCTGAACGCCGGTGATTACGGCCTGGTCCAAATCCGCGCTCGGCATCACAATAAAGGGGTCGCTCCCACCTAATTCAAGAACTGTTTTCTTGATCTGACTGCCCGCCCGCGAGGCAACACTTTCACCTGCGGCGACACTTCCGGTCAGGGTCACCGCCTTGATCCGCGGATCATCGATCAGCTTCCCAGCTTCTTCGGATCCAATCAGCAGGGAATAAAATACTCCCTCTGGAAATCCTGCATCGCGTACAACGGCTTCTATTGCAAACGCGCACTGCGGGACATTCGAAGCATGCTTGAGCAAACCCACATTTCCCGCCATCAATGCCGGTGCGAGAAAGCGGAAGAGCTGCCAAAACGGAAAGTTCCACGGCATGATTGCCAGGACCGTTCCCAATGGCTGGTACCGGACAAAGCTCCGGGTGCCGGGAATTTCCACCGCCTGCTCGGCAAGAAATCCCTCGGCATGCTCGGCGTAAAACCGGCATGTCCTCGCGCATTTCTCCACTTCCTGCACCGCTGCCCGGATTGGCTTCCCCATTTCCAGCGTCATCAGCCGTGCATATTCTTCTTTTCTCGCTTCCAGCAAATCCGCCAGGGTCACCACGAATCTGCCTCGCTCAGCCATCCCCACTTTCCGCCAGCGCCGAAAGGCTTCGACCGATTTCGCCACCCGCTCCTCCACCTCCTCGGGCAGATGTTTCGCGATTTTTTTTAGAACCTCTCCCGTGCTTGGATTAATGCTGAGTAATTCCCGGCTCATGCTCCAATTTACCCTAACCCATTCTTTGCCCGCAAAATTTTATGCGTTGTCCTCAGGCCTTTCCTTCAACCAAAGGAGTTTGCAACGGCACAACGAGCTTCTCATCCAGGCGGTCCAGCATTTGCAACCAGCTCGGGTATGCCCCCGTGCGCTTCGCCAGCAATTCCGAAACGGTCTGGTGTAGTCGCAACATAGTTTTCCCTTCTCGCTCCTCAAACGTAACTGTCACGATGGTTGCTGTCGGCCAATCCGCGTCGTGTCCCACACTCGCTGGCGCAACGATCCGACCTTCGGAATCTGCCGTTGCCATTTCGTAAACGATCTTCTCCGGTCGCCTTATTTCAAGGTAAGTTCCCACGCACCAGCATTCCCCAAAAGTTGGATTGTAAATGCAGGAATGGAAGCTGCCCCCTTCGCGAAAGTCGAATCGCTTGAATCGTATTTCACACCCATGCGGAGCGTGCCACGCTTTTAATTGCGCTGGGTCGCTCCACGCTTCCCAAACCAGTTCGCGGGGAGCATTAAATTCCCGTGTGATGAGGACCTCCCGGTCCTCCATCGATTCTTCAACTTTTTGATTTTGATTTCGCATTTTTCTTCTCCTTTTTTTGTATGTTTTCCAGGTGCTGATCCAATCGGTCAAAACTCTCTTCCCAATATTTCCTATAGCTCTCGATCCAATCTCCGGCCTGCTTCAA
>JBQCGE010000059.1:0-4568 GCA_051955955.1 Verrucomicrobiota bacterium | reverse complement strand
CCGATGGTCCGCATTCATGCCGGTCAAGGTCATGAGCGCCTCCACGACGTAAAGCCGGTTCAGCTTGTCTGAAGGTTTTTCGATCTTCCGGCCTTTGGAGAAGCCCGAAATATATCGTTGGTTATCCTCTTCCGCGCCGATAAAATCGCAATCCAGCGACAAAATCACCGCTGCTTTATCAAAGCGGAAATAAGGCCTCGCGGGTTGTCCGAACGCCAGGGTGGCAGCGCGTTCGTGAACGTCCTCGCCAATGGGCTCGTAAAGAAACCAGCGCGCCTCAGGAAACTTGCTGGCGACAAAGTTTTGCAGTCGGAGGCGGGAGGGCGAAAGACCCGGCTCGGATAAGAAGCACAAACCAGCTCCCTTGTTTCCTTCAAACTTTTTCGAAACTTGGCCGAGGTAATTCAACGCATCCTGGCGGGCAATGGCCTGGCCACCGCGGGTGAACCGCTGAGCGCGATCCACATCGTACAAATTGAGAATGGAAGCCTGCGTCCACGCATTGGTGCCGCCATTGGAATCCGGATGATCAGCATTCCCTTCAATCTTGATGGGGCGCCCTTCATGGGATTTGACCAGGAGCGGAACGGCTGCAATCCGGGTCGGCATCGCAGTCGCATAGTACTGTACCACCCCATGGGTGTAATCCTCCGGCATCCGGGTGAAGGGAACGATATGTTCCACGGCACGCCGACAGCCGGTGAGCCCAATCCCCGCAAGCGCGAAGCTCGAGGCCATCAACTTAACGAAATTGCGACGGGTAACTGGATCGAGCATTTCGCTCGCACCCGAGGGAAATTCACGTTCCACCCACTCGCGGAACTCTGGCGTGGCCGCCATCTCGTCGAGGCTGCGCCAGTATTTCGGGCCCGTATCCGGGTACGGGCATTCAGGGGGAATTGTTTTCATCTATGACACGCGGAGCACGACTGAGAGGGGTGCACGTTCCAATGGCGCACCAACTCGTCTCCTTTAAAATTCGCAGGACGCTCCCAATCCAAATTGTAAACCTCTTCCGGCGGACGAATGTTCTGGCCAGGGTTGCGATGGCAATCAAGGCAGAATGACATGCTGAGCGGTTTCATTTGCCGAACTTCATCGAGCTTGTTCACCTGTCCGTGACACATCACGCAACTGATGCCGCGGTTTACATGGACGGAGTGATTAAAATAAACGAAATCGGGGGTCTTATGAATTTGAACCCAGGGGATCGGAACGCCGTTGGTGGCGCTTTCACGAATGGGTGCCAGCCGGGGATCCTGGTTGAGCACCTGGTTGTGGCAGTTCATGCAAACGCCTGAACCGGGAATATTGGAATACCAGGACTTTTCCACGCCATTATGGCAATAACGGCAATCAATCCCTAACTGATCCGCATGGACTGAGTGCGGGAAGTACACAGGCTGGATGGGTTGATAACCGACATCGGTGTACTTCGGCGTGAAATAATAATTCACCGCGATTGTCCCGGCCGTGGCGAGTAGCACCAGGCCGATGATTACCCTGCTGGGTAATTTGTTAGTCCATTTTGGGAATATGTCTGACATCGCACTCTTGACCTCCAGACAGCTATTACACTCCCGAAGGCAAGATAAATATTTTTAATCCAAAATTCAAGTCGCTTGGTTGAATAAGAGAAACTTTTCAACACCCGCGCGCTAGTGTTTAACGAACTCCTCGGTTTTTCGCAAGCATTCTTCTCCGAGTGAGATACAGATTTTGATTTCGTTAATTCTTACAATTAGAACACCGCAAACCCGCCCTGCTCCGAAAAAAAGAATTTGGTTCCAGTTAAAAACCGAAACCAAAAAGCGTTCGAAACCGCAATCGAGTGGCAGCTCAAAATCCAGGCGATATTTACGGAAAATATCCAATCAGAGTCAACCTTAACTTTTCATCAGATTGCGGCGGAGCCCCAAAAAGACACGGATTCAGCCTGAAAAATCAATTCCAGCAATTCGTCATAATCCGGCTTCGCCGTCGTTAAGTGGAAGCACTCCACTGATCCTGAGCGCTCTCGAATTTCCTTCTCCAGTTCCGAATCTTTTATGGCAAAGATGTGCAATTCCATCGCTAAAAAGTCATTGAGCAGGTGTATGGACGGCCAAGAATCTCAGCGCGCGATGACGCACGAAATACCACGGTTGCATCGAGCTCAGCCGATTGCAGCGCCTTTTCTTCGACCCAGATTTCTCCACCATGTTCAGGAATGGCGGGGAGATGAGCGGCGATTAAGTGGCCATCCATCAGTTCCTCGGGATAACGATCTATGGCGCGAATGGCGGGCCCGAACAGCGCAATATCGACCTTCACCTGCCCCCACGATCCGAGCCCGGCGGCAATGCGAACCATTTCCGCAACTTTCGGATCCTTCGATGGATCGCGCGTTGTAATCATGAGCAAGGTTTTCATGCGGTGAATGAGACGAACCGGTCCGTGGAAGCAATGATGTCATTCAGGATGGTTAGCCCGGCTGGAATGATCCCTTCACTCATGGGCAAATTCCTTTTTTGCAGGCTATAGGCACAGGAGTAAAGGCGCGCTCCCCCTTCCTTTAATTTTCGCACTGCCTGTGAATCGATTGCGGTTACTGCATCGTCGATGAAATAAAGAAAAACCTGCACCCCGGCATCCAGCGCCCGTTCAGTGAGGTGAATGGCGTGCTGAAAATTGCGATTGGCTGGACCGGCAGAAATCAGGATGCCCAGTTTTCGCCCTTCGAGCTTCATGCAGGGTGGAGCAACACCGATTCAACCAGGCGGACAAGATTCTTGGGAAGAAACGGCTTCGCAATGAATGCATTGGGCTTTACCGCATACAAATCGGTGATTTGGGCAGGAGCATTGCCGCTATATAGGATTGAGCGGAGCTTTGGCTCCAACGCGCGGCATTTCTGAATTAATTCCATCCCGTTATACGGGCGCATCACGAAGTCAGTAACGAGCAAATCGGGCTTTTCCACCTCGGATTGGAAGTGCGTCAAAGCCACGGCAGGATCATCGAACAAACGCACCCGGAAACCTTCCATCACGAGGATCGTTTCAACGATTTGCCCCAGGAGCAAATCGTCATCGACCACATAAATCAGCGCGGACTCGATCTCCCGATCATATTCCGCGGTCCCCTGGCTGGCGCTGTCCATCATACCGATTCGGAATCATGGCAGAATCAAAGCGGTTTGTCATCGGATGCCGAAAAGTCTTTCCTTCCAGATTTGGTACAGCTGGACGGTCGCGGCCACATCGCGCAAACAATATCGGGCGATTTCCAAAAATGCTCCCTCCGCCATGAGCCGATTCACATCCATGCCGCTCACGCCTTGTGCCTTGGGCGATTCGATCCCAAACGCTTTGCAGTAAAAATCGAGGTTGAATTTCTTGGCTGCGCCATCGCGTCCACTGACGGAATAAAAAGTTAATTGCTCCGCCAGGTCACAATGGGGCTCGATCTGGTAACGGTACCCAAGCCAGTCCTTGCGACTGATCGGGACATTCAATAACGCTGAGCGGAGGTAAAGAAAAGGGACGTCAAATCCGCGCCCATTGAAAGTCACAACCGAATCATAATGTCCCGCCACATCCCAAAATGCAGTGAGCAATTCCGCTTCATCCATGCAGGGCACGAATTCGACGTTGCCCTCGCCTTCTGCCTGCTCCTGGTAATCCTCCGCGAGGAACAAAACCTGGCCCCGCTGTGAAACCGCATTGAGCATGGCGATGCAAACAACGCGGGCGGTTAAGGGATAGAGATTGAGTTGCTGCTCCAGTTCTCCTTTGCGGGAATGACGTTCGATCGGATCAGCCAGTTTATTCGCCTCGCGGAACAGATATTCCTGCTGCACGTCATCAAAGCACTCAAGCGGAAGCGCTGAAGTTTCAATATCAAAAACGAGAGTTGCCATCTTTCAAGAGAGTGAAATCCGTAGCGGGAATGGAAGTGCGGATGGAATAAGGGATGCGAAGGATGAGATTCTCGGGGGTGAGGCTCCTTTTATGGGCAGGCAAGAAGCCCCAACCCCGGTGCATTGCTGCAAGCTTAACTGTTATTATTTCTTTTTTTTAGGTGCGGCTTTTTTTGGGGCCGCTTTTTTTGCGGGAGCCTTAGCCTTAGTTTTCTTTTTAGTTGCGGGCACGGTATTCACCTCCGTTCATGCGCTTGTATCATGCGTTTCGCATGAAAAATCTTTTTTTAAAAAATCAATTCCTTCGGTGCGTTTACCTCTTTTGATTTTGTTGGATAAAAATTGCAATAAAAATCTCGTTTATTTTTTCTGAATTGCACTTCACGCATGCTTTTCGAATTCTTTTTTTGGCACGCGTTCGGTTCCAAAATCAAAATACACCCTTTCGTTTTTTGAGTTCGCTTTTACTCTTTCCCGCAGATGGCCGATGCCGCTCAACTCACGCCGATGATGGCGCAGTACCGCAGGATCAAAAGCGAATTGCCTGCCGATGCGCTGCTGCTCTTCCGGCTCGGTGATTTTTACGAAATGTTCTTTGAGGATGCGCAGAGCGGCGCGCAACTCCTCAACGTCACGCTGACCCGCCGCGGTTCAACGCCCATGTGCG
>JBQCGE010000058.1:0-2823 GCA_051955955.1 Verrucomicrobiota bacterium | reverse complement strand
TTAAGTCCTTAAAAACAATTGAACGATTGGTCTTCCAGACTGTTTTCCCGCTCAATTTATCAAGGGCGATGACGTACTGAAAATCGCTCCCATCAAAATTCATGATCAACAGATTTTTATAAAGAATAGGCGAGGATCCGGCGCCTCGAAAGTGATTGCATTGGAGGTCGGTGCGGGTCCAAAGAACTTTCCCGCTCGCGGCATCCAGGCAGGCTGTCCCGGGTGAACCAAAAGTGACGCAAACGCGTCCTGGCTCAAGCACGGGGGTGGGGGAGGCGTAGCTGTTGAAGGGGTGAGCGAATTGGGGCTTTTCGATTGAGAAGAGCTTCTGGTCACGAACGATGTTCCCGGTCTTTGCATCGACGCAAACGGCATACAATTCATGCCCGTCCGGAGTGGCGGAGCTTAACCAAATGTTTGTCTGGTCAATAATGGGAGAAGACCACGCCCGTCCATGGATCTCGGTTCTCCATGTGACATGGCTCTCATCGCTCCAGTTCAAGGGAAGCGACTTCGCGTCGCTAATACCTGTTCCCAGTGGTCCGCGGAATTGTGGCCATGCTGGTTCGGCTGCACGCAGGAAATTGCAAAGGAGCAAAGCAACCCCGCACAAGAAAAGATTCAGGCGTTTCATGGTTCCGGATTTTGCAATGAGTGTTGAGGCCCCGGATTGCAAATTCAACCCGGAACTTTCCTGAAAAGCAGAAAAGTCCTTAAGAAGCCGGCTGGTTCAAACCACTGGGTACGGCCAGGTGGTCCTCCGACTTATGAGTCCTGGGCGCAAAGTTTTTTATCCTCACCTGCATTACCAGGCAGACAATTGGCGCAAGGATCAGTCCGCCTGAGAGGAGGATATACATCAACTCATTATTGTGAATGTTCATGAAACGCCCGAGGAAATATGCTGCGAGAAGATCATGAGCGCCCTTCCATTTCCCCTGGATCAGCACCAGATCCCAAAAAAGTGAAAGCCCGAAAATTATTACCGCGCCTTCGATGACCCCGATGTAGCCCATCTCGGCCCAGCAAGCGCCCATGAACCCAGTGTTCATGTTGAAAACAAGGCCGGTGGAATAATAAGCGGCAATTTCCCACGGAGCCATCCCGCCGGTATTCACGAACTCACCAAATCCAAGAACCAGGTTCATCGTCCGGGATGCGGAGAAATGGGTGTTCGGGTGCATGTCGGGAAAGACCTGGAAGTGCGCGTAAGCGGTCACCACGGGCACTTCGAAAATGCGCTGGTAAATCAAGTAAAGGGAGGTACCAAGGTCTTTGCTCGCACCGAGCGTTTGCAACATGAAATTGATGAATACGATGAGCAGGACCCCACCAACAACAGTTGGAAAAAGAAACCGGGTAAGATTTACGCCCTTCTGAACCAGTGAGAAAAAGAGCACGAAAATATTGCTCAAGATGGCGATCACGATGGGCGCTTTTTGCAGCATGGCAATCGCCCCAAACACCCATAGTCCAAAAGTCAAAATCCACGCCAGATACCAGAGTTTGTTCTTCTCCAAAATCGCGTTTTGAAGCGAAATCATGTTGATGAGAGGCAATCCGAGATACATCGAAAAGATCAGCGAATATCGAACAAACGTGCTGACATTCGATTGTGAAAGCTCATATCGAAGCAGATAATAGGAGCTGTAATCCCCCATCACATCAGCAGCGCTGGAGAAGACCGTTGAAACCATGTTTGAGCGGAGAAAGATGATGAAACAAACGCCAACCGCCGCGGCAAATAATCCCAATAACGTGGGTTCCACCCGGAAAGCACCTGGCGCACGGTGATAATTCTCAAACGTGAGCGGCTTACGCTGTTGAAACGAGAGGAGAATAAACGCTCCGATAATTCCGACAAAGTTGATGATCGTGAGTGAAAGGAGAATACGCTGCTCGATGACCGTGTCATAGACGAGTGTCATATCCTCCACGTTTCCAATCAGCGAATCGAGAAAGCAGCAGGGAATATCCAGCACGAGCGCGACCAGCAGGGCCTGAATGATAAGCAAGCTGGGGACTTTGCAGGTGCGGATCACCTTGAGGCTCAGGTGAACCAGCAGGACAAGGGAAAACAGCAATATTACTTTAAAAATCATTCAGCCATGTTCATTACACTTTTCCGGCCTGTTCTGGCTTAGATGGCCTTTCTGAAAATGCCAGCCTTGGTTCTGCTTGAGCAAGCTGGAAATTGGCGCCAACAGGTCAGCGGTCCATCTTTTGATGGAAATGCTGAAGCGAGAAAGTATCGGTGTTTGGCTGGATGTAAAGCCTCGTCAAAAAAACTGCGGTGCCGGTATCGCTTGACTCTGCGCCCTCCTGAACGAGAACTAGCACCTGTTTGAAAGCGAAAGAACGGTGATATTGAGTGAATGATTCCTACGAAATCGTCCGCGTGAGTAATGGCGAGTGGAGCGTGAGGTGCCTGGAGCACAAAGAAACTTTCCACCCGGTGATTGGCCCGGCAGCCGAGGCCGAGGCTCTTTATGTGCGGCAATTGCGCTTGCCGGAAAGGATTGCCCATACAACAGAGCCCTTCGTTATCTGGGATATTGGGCTGGGCGCCGCGGCCAATCCACTTACCTTATTGCGTTCAGTCCAAAACTCGCCGTGTGAAATTCGGATCATTAGCTTTGATCGAACGAGCGGCCCGCTTCAATTTGCCCTCCAGCACCCCGCGCAATTGCCCTTCGTGCGCGGATTTGAAGCATGGATGAAAACCCTGGCCGAGGGCGGCAAGGTGCAATTTGAAATGGAGCGTGGTCCAAAGGTGGATTGGGAGTTCCATTTGGCTGATTTTCCAACGTGTATTCAAGATTC
>JBQCGE010000057.1:0-6050 GCA_051955955.1 Verrucomicrobiota bacterium | reverse complement strand
TTTTGTTGATCGGCTTGCCAGGAGCCTTGGCCCCCTGCCCTCTTTTCTTGCGGTTGGGGTTTGTGACTTCTAGCATTTTTGTTTCAGGAGTTTAGAGGAGATTGGTTCTTATTTTTTAGAAAATCATGAGCAAAGTATTTGTTAATATTGGGTTGAGCCTGGATGGGTATATGGCGCCGGAAGGGATGACGATGGGGAAGCCGGAGTATAAGGGTTGGGGGGCGAAGTGGGGTGCGATGATGGGTTGGCTGCTGAATCAGCAATCTTTTCGGGAGAGTCATAACATGGGCACCGGGGGTGAGACGGGGCCGGTGAATGATCTGGTGCGCCAGACGATGGTGCGGATGGGGGCGAATATCATGGGGAAGCGAATGTTCGACCAGGGTGAGGTGGCGTGGCCGGAGGAGGCTCCTTTTCACACGGCGGTGTATGTGCTGACGCATACGAAGCGGGAGCCGTGGGTGCGGCCGGGCGGGACGACTTTTTATTTCATCAATGATGGACCGGAGCGGGCCCTGGAGTTGGCGCGGGAAGCTGCAGGGAATCGGGATGTGCGGATTGCCGGTGGGGCGGATGTGATCCAGCAGTATTTGAACCTGGGTGTGGTGGATGAGCTGGAGATTGCGCTGGCACCGGTGTTGTTCTGCGGCGGGCGGAGGTTGTTTGAGAATATTAATGAGCCAGGGCCGCAGTTCCGGATTGAGAGGGTTCTGGATGGGGCTGGTGCGACGCATTTGAAGTATGTGAGGAGGTGAAGGGGGGAAAAAAGGAGACAGTAGAAGCATCACCGCCGGGGTTGCCTCTGTTCTTGCGGTTGGGGTTTGGAGTTTCTAGTATTTTTTGAAATTCAGGAGTTTACATGAGATTGATCCGCCCTATTGCTTTGTCTGCGTTGTTGCTTTCGCCCGCGTTGTTTTCGAGTCAGGCCGCGGGACGACAGTTGACCGGTGTCTATGCGCCGGCGGCGACTGAGCCGCTCTCGCCAGAGGAGGCGGCGAAGAAGATGAGTTTGCCGGAGGGGTTTGAGGCGCGAATTTTTGCGGTGGAGCCGCAGGTGGTGAACCCGGTGGCGATGACGTGGGACGACCGGGGACGTTTATGGGTGGTGGAGCTTTATGAATATCCGTTGGGGGCTGCGCCAGGGACGAAGCCGCGGGACCAGGTGAAGATCCTGGAGGATACGGATAATGACGGGAAGGCGGACAAGGTGACGGTGTTCGCGGATGGGCTGAATTTGGCGACGGGGATTTTGCTGGGGTATGGCGGGGCTTTTGTGGGGCAGGCTCCGGACCTGCTTTTTTTGCAGGATACGGATGGGGATGACAAAGCGGACAAGCGAACGGTTTTGAAGACGGGTTTCGGGCTGGAGGATCGGCATGAGTTGTTGAACGGGTTCACGTGGGGGCCGGATGGGTATCTTTATATGACGCACGGTGTTTTCACGCGGTCGACGGTGAAGAACCCGGATGATCCGAATGATGACGGGGTGCTGATGACGGCGGCGGTGGCGCGGTATCATCCACGGACGAAGAAGTTCGAGATTTTTGCGGAGGGGACGAGTAATCCGTGGGGTGTGGATTTCGACCGGGCGGGGAATGCTTTTGTGAGCGCGTGTGTGATTGATCATATGTTCCACATGGCGCCGGGCGGGATTTATCAGCGGCAGGCGGGGAGCCCGCCCTACCCTTACGCGTATGAATTGCTGCCGTCGATTGTGGATCACAAGCATTTCCGGGCGGCTTACGCGGGGTTGCAGATTTACCAGGGGAATCAATATCCGGCTGAGTACAAGGGGGCGGTGTTGATGGGAAATATTCATGACAGTGCGATTCACCTGGACCGGATGACGCCGAACGGGAGTTCGTTCAAGGATTCGTTCGTGCGGGATTTTGTCCGCGCAAATGATGGATGGTTCCGGCCGGTGAGCACGCAGATCGGGCCGGATGGCGCGGTGTGGGTGATGGATTGGTATGATAAATATCCGTGTTACCAAAATGCGCAGGCTGATCCCGAGGGGGTGGATCGGACGCACGGGCGGATTTGGCGGATTGTTTATACGGGCGGGGACAAGAGCAAAGCGGTGCCGTCGCATCCGGAGGGGTTGAACCTGGAGAAGGCATCGACTGAGGAGCTGGTGAGGACGTTGGGGCACGCGAATGTCTGGCAACGGAGGATGGCGCAGCGGATTTTGAGCGAACGGCAGGATGCGGGTTCGCGCGCGCCGCTGGTGGCTTTGTTCAAGAAGGGTGAGTCATTGGAAAGCCGGCTTGCGGCGTTGTGGACTTTGCACACGGCTGGACAGTTGCACAGTTCCGACCTGGAATTGGCAGCGGAGGACAAGGAGGCGCCGATTCGCGCCTGGGCGGCAAGGTTGATGGGGGAGCGGGATGAGGCGACGCCGCAGATGAGCGCCTTGCTGGAGAAGTTGGGGCAGGATAATGATCCAGCGGTGCGGCTGGCGGTGGCGACGGCAGTGAGGCAGTTCGTTTCGGGTTCGCTTACGGTGAATACTCCACCGGAAAATATGCCGGAGGCGAAGATTGGGCCAATTTTGGCGAATATTTATTTCCACGCGCAATCGGCGAATGACCCGGTGATTCCGTTCATGCTGTGGATGGCGATTGAGCCGATGTATGCGCAGAATCCAGGTCCCCTGCTCGATGGGTTTGTGGATAACGGCATGCGGAATCCGGAGCTGGGGAAGAAAATTTTGCGGAAGGCAATGCTGCGGCTTTGCGACATGGGGGCGAACGAGAAGATTGAAATGGCGCTGGAGTTTATTGACCGGCTCCCCGCGGAGGCGGCAGCACTGGCGGCGGGTTCGCTGGATGGGTTGATCGAAGGTGAAAAAGGAAAGGCGTTTGCCTCGAATGAAAATACTTCGGGGATATTGGCGCGGCTGAGCCGGAATTCGAACCGCGAAGTGGCGTTGCGGGCGCGGCAATTGGGGACGCTTTGGGGAGACCACGCGGCAATTCGATCGAGCATTGACCTGGTGTTGGATTCGGCGAAGGCGCCGCAGGATCGGGTGCAAACCATCCAGATGCTGCGGCAGCAAAAGTCGCCCGAAGTGCGGGAGGCATTCACGAAAGTGATCCGGTCCGATGCCCCTGAGGCGGTGAAGAATGCTGCGATTCTGGGAATTAGCGAGGTGGGCGGGGATGCGGTGCCGCAACTTTTATTGGGGAATTGGAATGAGCTGTCGCCAACGTTGCGGCGGTCGGTTGCCGAAGCGCTGAGTTCACGCGCGACGTGGGCGCAGGATTTGTTGGGAGCGATCCATGACAAGAAAATTTCGGTGCTGGAAATTCCGGCACCGGTGGTTCGCACGCTCGTTCAATCGAAGGATAAAGGGGTTCGCGAGCGGGCGCAGGCGGTGATTGGGAAGTACCGCGAGTCAAATGCGGATAAATTGAAGGTGATCGCGGAGAAGAAGCAGGCGGTGTTGCACGGGCCGATTGACCTTGCGAAGGGGCATGAAGTTGCGCAGCGGACCTGTTTCACCTGCCACAAACTTTACGGCGAAGGGGCTGATGTGGGTCCTGACCTGACCGGGGTTGGACGATCAAGCATTGACGCGTTGCTCGCGAATGTGATTGATCCGAACCAGATCATTGGGGCGGGTTACGAAAATGTGGAGGTTGAAACGAAGGATGGTCGGACGGTTTCGGGGCGGATGGTCGAGAATACCGATTCGCGGGTGAAAATTCTTTCGATGGGGCCGAAGGAGGAAGTGATCGGGAAGAAGGACATTGAATCGATGCGGGTGAGCGAACTTTCGGTGATGCCGGAAGGGTTGGAACAAATGCCGGAGGAGGATTTCCGCAACCTGATTTGGTATATCTTCAGCCCGCCGCAGGAGAAGAAACCAATGTCGGTGGAGGAGGAACGGAAGGCTTTACTCAAAGCGCAAAGTTCCAATATTGAAGAGCACGCGGATGGTGAATCGGTGGCGCTGTGGAATCCGGAGTGGAGGGTTTTTGCGGCGGTTCACAAGAACAGCCCGCGGAAGCTTCCCGATTTTGCCGGCAAACATAATGTGCTGGTGACGCATCCTTCGAGCGCGAGTGAGCCGGCAGTGTTGGAACGGACGCTGACGATTCCGAGCGGGAAAAAGACGATGCTGAGCGCGCAGGTTGCCGCGGATGAAAATGGCACCTGGGAATTGCGGGTGCGGGTGAATGATCGGCTGATCAAAACGCAAACGGTTGATCGGGCGAATGGGACATGGAAAACGGTTTCGCTCGACCTGAGCCAATTCGCCGGGGAAAAAGTGGTGGTGCGGCTGGAAAACGGGAGCCGCGATCATGAGAACGAATTTGCCTATTGGAGCGATCTGCAGGTGAAATCGATTTGAGTGGGTGTGGAAGCTGCTTCGAATTACCGGGATGCGGTGGAATGTTTGGGTTCTCGCAAACGTCTAAATAAAGGTTAGTTTGAATCGTATCTAAAAACGTGGTGTAATTAGTAATTATGAAAAAGATTTTGATTCTCAGCGTGGCCTTGCTCATGGGGGGATTGCAAGCGTTCGCGGGCGAAAACTGGCTGACCGATTTCAACCAGGCGAAGGCCAGGGCGAAGGAGACGAATAGGCCGATCCTGGCACTATTCACAGGATCGGATTGGTGTCCCCCCTGCAAGAAATTGCATAGCGAAGTGATGGAGACGCCAGAGTTCGAAAAATATGCGGCGGATAACGTCGTACTGCTGGAAGTCGACTTCCCGATGAAGAAGCCGCAAACGAAGGAGCAGAAAAAGGCGAACGCGGCTTTGGAAAGGAAATACGACGTGGAGGGTTATCCAACGATCGTCATCATAAATGAAAAAGGCAAAGCGGTCGGAACGGTCAACTACGGGTTGGAAGGCCCGAAGGATTTCATCGCCAAGCTCGATAAAGTGGTGAAAAAGGCGAAATAGATTCGCTTCGGATTTCGCGAGCTATTCCGCAACGAATTGACCAGGTAGCGCTAGGCGTTTAACTCGTTCCAAACCACTTTACCGCCGACGATTGTGGCGCGTGCTTTCCCGCGCATTGGCCAAAGATGGAACGGGCAATTTGCGGATTTGCTGGCAGTTTCCTCCTTGAGGTAAATCCAGCGATGGTCCGGATCGAAAATGGTGACGTCGCCATCAGCACCGATATCGAGGGTGCCTTTTTTCAGGCGCAATAATTTGGCGGGTTGAACGGTGAGTTTATCGAGAATTTTCGGCAGCGACATTTTGCCGGTGTGATAAAGGCGCATCAAGGTGAGGGCCAGCTCGGTCTCGAGGCCAGTGATGCCGAAGGGGGCATAATCAAACTCCACTTCCTTGAGATAATCCGAATGCGGCGCGTGATCGCTGCCAATAATTTCCAGGGTGCCATCGACCAGGCCCTGGATTAACGCGTCGCGGTCCTGAGCGGTGCGGAGCGGCGGGTTCATGTTGAAGTTGGTGTCGTAAAGCGGCCAGTTTGGGAGCTGGTAATCCTGGGGAAAACCTTCGATCAATTCCAGACCGTCACTTTTCCAAAAGGCATCGCTGCCCGCGATGGCAGCATCCGTGAGTGTAAAATGATGCGGGCAGGCTTCGCCGGAAATTGTGATGCCGCGGTCCTTTGCTTCGCGAATCAGACGAACACTGCGGGCTGAACTGAGGTGCTGGCAGTGGATGTGGCTGCCGGTTTCTTCGGCGAGCAAAATATTCCGGGCGACGATGACTTCTTCGCCAAGCGCGGGCCAGCCTTTCAGGCCGAGTTCGGTGCTGTAATAGCCTTCGTGCATGACGCCGTCACTCACGAGTGCATAATCCTGGCAATGATCGAGCACGGGCAGATCAAACATGCGGGCGTATTCCATTGCGCGGCGCATCAGTTCATTATTTTGAACGCAATGACCGTCGTCTGTAATTGCCACCACTCCGGCGTTCTTGAGGGAGCCGATGGGCGCAAGTTCCTCGCCCGCGATGCCTTTGGTGATTGCGCCGGTGACGAAAACATTCACGAGCGCTTCACGCTCCGCTTTTTCGCTGACGAGCACAACGGTGGCGGGGCTGTCGATGGCGGGAGTGGT